>JAOZRW010000167.1:0-623 GCA_029939995.1 Acidimicrobiia bacterium
AATGATTATAAGTTTTTTAGTAAAAAAAATGAAGAAAATGATTACTATATTGTGGAAGAACCTAACTCTGAATATGAACAAATATTATTAATAAGTAGTGAAAGAAGAGAGAGAATTAATACACAGATATCTTTCATTTCTTCGAGTAATCCTAAGATAAACAATATAGTAAGAAATAGTTTTAAATATATTAAAAACAATAGGGCTTTCAAAGTTATAAAATCAAAAGATATTAATGAGGAAATTTTATCGTCTTATGTATCAATATTATCTCAAAAAGCTTATATAAGTGATTATATTCCAAAAGAATTCCTAGAAAAAAATTATAATAGTGATAAATTTTCAATTTTAGATATTTTAAAAGTTTTTGAACAGTTATCATTATTATCTATACAGTATTTAAAGGATTATACTGCTGAAAATATTGATATTTTAGATGATGATACAGATAAGATTTTAAGCTTATGTCCCGTATTAAAAAAAGTTAAAATTATAAAATCTATGGTCAATGTAACAGGTTTTAAATATAAAAAAGTTGAAAAAATCTTAGATTTTTTACAGTATAAGGGAACAAATAAAAATGACTTTTGGTGTAATCCGTTATATGCTATTACGGCATCTGA
>JAOZRW010000167.1:633-1332 GCA_029939995.1 Acidimicrobiia bacterium
GTCGAACATTGGCTAGTTCAGTTAAATGTTTCTTTAGATGATAAAGGAATACATTACGAAAAAAATATTATAAATGAATTTAATAAAATCATGAATGAAAATTTTGAAAAAATAGATTTTGATGCGGCTGTAACTAAAAAAATTAATATAAATGATAAAACTGAAGAAATAGATTTTCTTTGTAGAATTGGCAATAAAATTTTAATTGGTGAAGCTAAATGTATTGTTGTCTCAGATTCTCCAAATTCTGAATATAGGACTTTCGAAACTTTACAAGGTGCATCAACTCAGGTTAATAGAAAAAAGAAATTTGTTGAAGAAAATTTACAAGAAATATTTAAAAAATTAAAATGGATGTTTGACGAGAATGAAAGTTATGAGCTAGTTGGATTTATTTTAAATAGTAATAAAACTTTTGTTGGTCTTAATATAGGTGGAATATCGATAGTCGATGAAAAAATACTTTTTAATTACTTTAGGTCTAATATCTCTCCAATTATAACCGCAGAAGGGGAACATCATTTAGCTTGGTTTATACTATATGAAGATTTTGATGAAATGTTAAATAATTTTTCAAAATATATTCATAATCCACCTCCAATTATAATTCATAAAAATCTTTTTAAGAGAGATTATATAAAGACCCCTATTCTAAATAAAAAATCATATAAAATTGTCTTATCTAGACTTTTAAAAGAA
>JAOZRW010000168.1 GCA_029939995.1 Acidimicrobiia bacterium
TCGCCGTCGCCGTAGGCTGCACCGGCGTCGCTGGTCGACCGGATGGTGTTCGACTTGATCGCGGGCCGGGCCCGGCCCGCGACCTGGATGCCGAGACGGCCGCCCGAGATCGTGTTCGACGAGGCCGTTCCGCGTGCGCTTCCCAGATAGAGCAGCCCCACGTCGGCCGACTTGCTGATCGTGTTGCGGCTGACCGACGGCGCTGCGGAGACACCGACCTGGATGCCGACCGATCTGCTCGCGGTCACGGTGTTGGCTGTGATACTTCCGTTCGCCGACCCCGAGAACACGATGCCGGCGGTCCCGGCGTTCGATATGGAGAGGCCGGTCAACATCACCGTGGCGTCCTCGTCGGCGAAGACGCCGATGTCCGGCGCGTCGATCGTCAGGTCGGAGATCGTCGCGGTGGACAATCCGATGATGAGGACGGCGGTGCCGGACGGGCCGGTGATCGTTCCGCCGTCGACGGCGACGGTGCCGCTTCCCCCGATCTGGATCGCCGAGTCGAGTCCGCTGAAGGTGTTGCCGGTAGCCGGGCCGGAGGCCTCGTCGATGTAGAGCAGTCCGAGGCCCTCGTCGGCATCGAACGTGTTCTCGATGACGAACGGAGCGGCCGACCCACCGACCTGGATCGAGATCGGCTGGGCCCCGAATTCGTTGTCGCGAATGATCCCCCCCGCCTGGTCGGAGAGGACGATGCCCGCCGACGCGCTGTCGCCGATTTCGTTGGACTCCAGTACCGGACGCCCCCGGGATGCCACGGAAATCGCAACGTCGTTCGTCTCAAGGCGATTCGTGCGGATCGCGGGCCGCGCCGTGTCGGTGACGACGATGCCCCGGGCCGATCCGACGATGGCGTTCTCCCGGATCGACGGGACGGAGGAGCCCACGACTTCGATCCCGGAGCCCTCGTTGTCAACGAGTTCGTTGCCGACCACGACGGGGGCTGCGGCGTTCTCGATGAGGATCCCGACGGTGTCGTTCCCGGTGATCGTGTTGTCGGCCACGGTCGGGGCGGAGCGTTCGCCGGTGCCGATGCCGACGCCGTTTCCGCTGATCGTGTTGTCCCGGAGCGAGCCGCCGGAACTCCCGAAGTAGCAGATTCCGCAGGCGCCGTTGTCTTCGACGATCGAGTCCGTGATCTCCGGCTCCGACGATCCGAAGACGGCGATCCCGATCCGTTCATTGGACGCGAACGTGCTCCCCGTCACCTCGACGGCGGCACGTTCCGAAGCGACGCCGCCCGGCGAGACGATGGCGACACCGTGACCGTCGTTGCCGGTCGATTCGTCCTCGACCCCTCCGGCCACGTCGACTCCCGTCATCGTGAGT
>JAOZRW010000169.1 GCA_029939995.1 Acidimicrobiia bacterium
CCAGGAATTGGGGAGAGCCTCCTAGCTTCGGGCGGTGACCAAACCACCGGAGCAAAGGAGGCTCTCGATGAGAGATCGTATTGCTGTCCCGATCGGCATCGACGATCTGGAGGTTGAAGACACGACGCTGGTCAACGGCGTGATCGAGGTGACGGTTCGTTCCACGTTCCCGCGGGCGTGTTGGTACTGCGGGTCGGTCGACGTCGTCGGCCATGGAACGTGTCGCCGCCGGCTGAGGGATCGGTCCTGCGGCTACCCGACCGTGTTGGTGTGGATCCAACGGCGACACAAGTGTCGTGATTGTCACCGCACGTCACGGGAACGACATCCCGCGTTCCCTGGCGCCAAGAGGCTCACAGTGCGGTTCTTGGAGCATCTCGGCAACGCCGCGACGCAAGCACCGATGGCGGATGTCGCGACGCGAGAAACCGTGTCATGGTGGCGGGTATCAGACGCGTTCAGCAGAGTCGCTACCGGCTGCGGCAACCACGCAGGCCCCCCACCACGGGTGATCTCTCTCGATGAGGCCGCGTTCCGGAAACGGTTCCGCTACCACACCATCGTTTCAGACCCCGAAGCACCCGGCGTCGTCGACATGGTCGAAGGAAACACCCAACGATCAGCCGAACAAGCCCTCAGACGGCTCCCGAAGGCATGGCACGACAACATCGAGACCGTCGTGTGTGACCTGCACTGGCCGTATCGCAAAGCCGTTGAGAACGTCCTGCCCGATGCCCGTCTCGTCGCCGACAAGTTCCACGTCATCCGATCCGTCACCGCCGCTGCGAACAGAGTCCGGATCCGGCACGGACGACGACGAACGATCATCGGCAGAGACGGAGGGCTCTCAAGACAACACAACCCGAGATTCGACCCCAACGTGTGGCGAAGCCGATGGATCTTCACCAAACGGGCCAACCAACTCACCGACAAAGAACTGGCGACCCTCACCGCGATCTTCACCGCCCAACCAGAGATCGGGATCGCCTGGTGGCTCGAACAAGCCTTCGCCGCCATCTACCAAGCAGACACCCGCGCAGAAGCCGAACGACGCCTCAACGTCTGGATCTACCACGTCAACGTCGCCAGCATCACCGAGTTCGTCAACCTATCGAGAACCCTCCAGAAATGGAGAGAACCCATCCTCGCCTACCACGACGACCCCCAAACCAACGCATACGCCGAAGGAATCACCAACAAGATCAAAGTCATCAAACGACGCGGATACGGCTACCGCAACCCCACCCGCTACCGTCAACTCATACTCACAGCATGCGGCCGCCGCACCGAACCAGACGGCTAACCACCGCAATTCGCGAAGAGCCC
>JAOZRW010000014.1:0-19669 GCA_029939995.1 Acidimicrobiia bacterium
CGTGGCTTCTCGTGCGGTGTGTGGCCGAGATGCCAGTCTTCCTCCCCCTCAGCCTCAATCCACGGACTCTCGTGTGAGACCGACTCGCTTCGCCCCAAACCATGTCCCCCCGGACCGGCCGGGACGGGGGGACGCGGCAAAGCCGCCCGGCTTTGCCGCAGGGGGGCCTGTCGCGTGTGAACGGCGCTCCACCAACGGTTCCCCACCGTGCTGCATTCCCCGGATCCCGCACCATCCCCCTCTGCCCTCCGGGCATCTCCCCCACCGTACCGGCGGGGGAGAATGTGAAAGAGTTCCGTCGACGCGTTCACCTGTTTCGTGAACGGCCTCTGTCGCTCACACCTAGGCATATCAAGGGATCCGGCCTCCACCTCGACGAGAAACCGCGGATCCAGGCTGAGGGGGAGGTGCCGAGCGAAGCGAGGCGGAGGGGGTCGGATGCTCAGAAGAGAGGGGTGGCCCGGAGGGCCAGAAGGGGCGTCCTCAGAGGGGGTGTCTTCGAGATTGCGGGTGTCGCCGCGATCCGCCGTCCTTCGGCCGGGGGATGTGCGGTGGGACGCCGCTCTCTCCAGAGTCTGTGGATCCGGGCTCCGGTCGAGGGGAGAGTGGTGTGGGGGATCAGCGGTGCGCTGCACACGATGGACAGAGGCCGCGGAAGATGATCTGGGCCTCGTCGATGACGGCGCCCGGGATGTCGGCGTCGAGGCAGGGCTTCGATCCGACGACACATGGCACGTCGATGACCGCGCCGCAGGATCTGCACACGAAGTGGTGGTGCCACGCGTCCGCGACCTCGTAGATCGCCGCTCCCGGGCCCCGGTCGGCGCGCATCACGAGTTCGGCACCTGTGAGGTCGTCGAGCACGTTGTAGATCGAAGCGCGTGGGAGCGGCTTGCCCGCTTCGGCGACGAGTCGGGCGACCTCGTCGGCCGTGCGATGGCCGCCGGCATGCTGGAGCACTTCATACACCACCTTGCGCGGCGCGGTCGCGCGAAGTCCGGCGTTGCGAATCACTTGTGCGGTGTCTTCGTGTGGCATTTCCGTGTCCGATAGACAGGCATCGTATTTAGAACTAGTCTAAAGAAGCATACACGAGAACGTCGCCGCCCGAACCCACCCGCATCCGAGGAGGATCCATGACCGACAAGCTGACGAACAGCTTCGGCCGCCCCGTAGCCGACGACCAGAACACCATCACCGCCGGGCCCGAGGGGCCCGCCCTTCTGCAGGACACCCACCTGCTCGACAAGCTGGCGCACTTCGATCGCGAACGGATCCCGGAGCGGGTCGTCCACGCGAAAGGGGCCGGTGCCTACGGCTACTTCGAAGTGACCGCCGACGTGACCCGGTACACGAAAGCGGCGTTCCTCTCCGAGGTCGGGAAGCGCACCGACCTCTTCGTCCGCTTCTCCACCGTCGGTGGTGAGAAAGGCTCGGCAGACTCGGAACGGGATCCACGGGGATTCGCCGTGAAGTTCTACACCGAGGACGGGAACTACGAGATGGTCGGCAACAACACACCGGTCTTCTTCATCAGGGATCCGCTGAAGTTCCCCGACTTCATCCACACCCAGAAGCGCAATCCGGCGACGAACCTCAAGGATCCGGACATGTTCTGGGACTTCCTGTCCCTGACGCCCGAGTCGCTCCACCAGGTACTGATCCTGTTCTCCGATCGCGGCACGCCGAAGACGTACCGGCACATGAACGGCTACACGAGCCACACGTATCTCTGGTACACCGACACCGACCGCTACTGGATCAAGCTGCACTTCAAGACCGATCAGGGGAACGAGACGCTCACCGCCTCCGAGGCGGCCGCGTTGGCCTCGAGCGATCCCGATCAGGCAACACGGGACCTGAACGCGTCGATCGCCGCGGGTAACTACCCATCGTGGACCGTGAACGTGCAGATCATGAACGAGGCGGACGCGGCCGACTACCGGTACGACCCGTTCGACATCACGAAGGTCTGGCCGCACGCCGACTACCCCCTCATCCCGTTCGGGAAGATGGTCCTGAACCGCAACCCGGAGAACTACTTCGCCGAGGTCGAACAGGCGGCGTTCAGCCCGGGATCGTTCGTCCCCGGCATCGGCCCGTCACCCGACAAGATGCTTCAAGGACGGCTCTTCTCGTACCCGGACACGCACCGGCATCGTCTCGGAACGAACCACGCACTGATCCCCGTCAACCAGCCGAAGGGCACCATGGCTCGCACCTATGAGCGAGACGGCGCCATGAGGACGGACGACAACCAGGGCGGCGGTCCCAACTACTACCCGAATACGTTCGGCGGTCCCGTCCCCGACCCGGGTGCTGCGGAACCCGGTCTCCCGGTGACCGGATCGGCCGGCCGCTTCGAGTACGTGCATCCGAACGACGACTACGAACAGCCCCGCGCGCTGTTCGCCGACGTGATGACCGACACGGACCGAAGCCATCTGATCGACAACATCGCGGGACATCTCGGCGGAGCACAACGGAGGATCCAGTTGCGCGAGGCCGCACTGTTCTACCGGGTCCATCCGGATCTCGGGAACGGGGTCGCCGCAGCGATCGGGCTCGACGCCGCTGAGGTCGCTCGACTCGCCGCTCTCGACCAGGAAGCGTTGGTTGAAGCAACTCGGTGATACGCGGGTTTCGACGAGAAGTCACGTGGAGGAGTCGGCAGTCCCGGTGTCCGGCGGTGGCGATTCCGCCCGCGCCTAGGCTTCCCTGCTGCATCAATGCATCCTGGAGGAGGAATCCATGACAAGTAATGAATCGGACGCGCCGGCATCGGGGGTCGGAATGCCCGCTGATCTTGGTCCCCGCGTACTCGCGAGGCTCATCGACTATTTGATCCTGTGGGCGGTGATCTTCGTGATCCTGGTTCCGCTGTTCATCGCACTCTCGGTCCTCGGCTCGATCGGGGGAGTCTTCGGGGGTGGGTTCAGCATCGGTTCCCTGATCTTCGGAGTCCTCGTGGCTGCGATCGTGGTCGGGTACTTCGCCGTGATGGAGTCGATGCGTGGCCAGACCGTCGGCAAGATGGCCCTCGGCCTGCAGACGCAGGGTCCCGACGGGAAGAACCCCACGACGGAGGAAGCGGTCAAGCGGAATCTCTGGAACGCTCTCAATGTCATTCCGATCCTCGGCGGCTTGCTCCAACTCGCCGCTGCGATCTACATCATGGTGACGATCAACCAGTCACCGACGAAGACCGGATGGCATGACCAGTTCGCAGGGGGAACGAGGGTCGTCAAGATCAAGTAGGGATCCGGGAGGCAGCGATTCTCGGAATACCGCGGTGATGTGGGGGTTGCAGGTGACGTATCGGTCACGTCGACCCCGTTGCCTCCCGGGGACATGACCCCGAGAAAGGCACCGACCCGGTCGGTGCCTTTCTCGCGTGTGGGTGGGCAAGGAGAGCCGTTCCGCGCTCTCATCACATTCTTATGGTGCGCTCAGGCGGCTCTCAGAACCATCTGAGATACTGTCTTCAGTTGCCTCCAAGCACGAGAACGCCACCCACCTTCCTCCCCCTCCCAAGGACTCCCAGGGTGGCGTTCTCGCGTCCGGTTCGCACACCGCTGCGTTCGGTACCATGAGACAATGGTCACATCCACAGACACAGAAACGTCGACGTCGACTCGGTGGTACCTCCTCGATACAGATGAAGTAGTCGCCCGCCTGTCCTCGGATGAGGCGAACGGACTCACGGCGGCCGAAGTCACGCGAAGGACGGCGGAGTTCGGACCCAACGAACTCCACGCCGAAGCGGCACCATCCATCTGGAAGGTCGCACTCGGACAGCTCCTCGACCCGATGAACCTGATGCTCATGGCGGTCGCCGTCGTGAGCCTGGTGCTCGGCGAGACCTCGACCGCGATCCTCGTCGGCGGTCTCGTGCTCCTCAACGTCATCCTCGGATCCAAACAGGAACTGGCAGCGCTCGCCGCCGTCGATGCGCTCGCTCAACTCCAGGTGCCGCAAGCACGCGTCATCCGGGACGGGACGCTGGTCCTGGTTCCCGCCACCGAGCTGGTTCCGGGTGACATCGTGAACCTCGAAGCGGGCGACATCGTCCCCGCGGACGGGCGTCTCCTCAGGTCCGCCACCCTCGAGGCTCAGGAGGCTGCTCTCACGGGTGAGAGCCAGCCGGTGCCGAAAGACCCGCAGGCTCTGGCCGGCGGCGATATCGGCGTGGGTGATCGGTTCTGCATGCTGTTCCAGAACACGTCGGTGACCCGCGGAACCGGGACGATGATCGTGACCACCACCGGCATGAACACCGAGATGGGGCGTATCGCCGCCATGCTCGATTCGGTGAAGCGCAAGCGATCTCCCCTTCAAAGAGAGCTCGATTCGCTCACGAAGATCCTCGGTTTCATCGCCTGGGGCGCCGTTGCCGTGATCATGGCGATCGGGGCGGCACGTGGCCTCGAATTCAACGACCTGCTGCTGCTCGGAACCGCGATGGCCATCTCCGCGATCCCCACGGGCTTACCGACGTTCGTCCAGGCGATGCTGGCCAACGGGTCGAAGCAGCTCTCCGAAGCGAAAGCCGTCGTCAAGAACCTCACCGACGTCGAGACGCTCGGTTCCACGAGCGCCATCAACACCGACAAGACCGGCACGTTGACGATGAACGAGATGATGGTCCGTCTCGTCTACACGAACCGGCAGTGGATGACGGTCGAAGGTTCCGGATACGACAAGAACGGCGCCATTCTCGGCGTCGCCGGCGCTCCGACACCCGACCTCACCGCGCTCGCATACGGCCTGGCGCTCGACAGCGACGCCACCGTCTCCGACGCCGGCAGCGTCGTCGGAGATCCCACCGAGGCGGCGCTCGTCGTTCTCGCAGCGAAACTGGGCGTCGACGCCGAGGAGACCCGGAGGGCCTATCCGCGAGAAGCCGAGGTGCCGTTCGACTCCGCCTACAAGTTCATGGCGACCGTTCACCATCTCCCCATCAGGGGAGAGACCCGCACGATGATGCTCGTCAAGGGTGCCCCCGACATCGTTCTCGCGCGATGCGTCGAGATGGCGCAACCCGGGGGGTCGTCGGAGCCGATCGATGAGTCCTTGCGCGAGGAGATCGAAGCGGCGAATACGCGAATGGCGAGCGAGGGTCTTCGCGTGCTCTCGTTCGCGGCGCGGTTCATCGACCCCGACGAGGAGGACGCGGTCCTCGCCGACCCGATGTCGTACGTCGAAGGTCTCCGATTCGGCGCGCTCATCGGAATCATCGATCCGCTCCGACCGTCGGCGAAGCACGCCGTCGCCATGGCTTCGTCGGCAGGTATCGACGTGCGGATGATCACGGGGGATCACACCACGACCGCGCTCGCGATCGGGAAGGACCTGGGACTCGGCCGGGGTGCGATCAGCGGGGAGGAGTTCCGTCGTCTCTCCGATGAGGAGGCGCTCGAGCGCCTTCCGAATCTCCACGTATTCGGTCGCGTCGCCCCGGATGACAAGCTCCGGCTCGTGCAGCTCATGCAGGGCACCGGGCTCGTGGTGGCGATGACCGGCGACGCCGTGAACGATGCCGCCGCGCTCAAGCAAGCGGACATCGGCGTCGCGATGGGGAGCGGGAGCGAGGTCACCAAGCAGGCCGCCAAGATGATCCTCACGGACGACAACTTCGGGACGCTCGTGCGTGCCATCGAACTGGGCCGCAGCACGTATCAGAAGATCTCGCTCTACGTCCGGTATCAGATGTCCCAGCTCACGTCGCTCGTGCTGCTGTTCCTCGCGGCGAGTATCTTCAACATCGCCGGCGGTGTGGCGCTCACCCCGACCATGGTCCTCTGGATCAACTTCCTCATAGCGGGCGCACCGGTGATCGTCATCATCCTCGAGGAGATCGACCCGGGCCTCATGAGCCGTCCGCCGCGCGACCCGAAGAAGGTGCTCGCGAACCGGTCCGAGATGGTTCGATGGGCCACCTACGGGGGTGCGCTCTTCCTGGTGACGCTGGTGCCGCTGCTCTTCGGCCCCGATACCCCGAGCGCTCACGAGGCCAGCATCTCGATGACGATGGCGTTCGTCGTGATGTCGATAGGAACGCTGCTGAGCGGCCTGGCGATCCGCCGCGACCCGGGCTCCGGGTTGACGGCCCCGATCGCCAGAGCGGCGGGGATCCTCTGTGTCTCAGCGGTTCTGACCCTGATCGCGACCGAGTGGGGCTTGCTCCAGCGATTCCTGATGACCGAGTCGCTGAGCGGGTATCAGTGGCTCGCCTCGATCGCTCTCGCGCTGGTCGTCATGGGTGTGATCGAGATCGACAAAGCGATCCGTCGCCGGCGTCTCCCCGTGCGTTGATGTCGCCGGTCAGGCGACCTCGTCGCCGTGGACGGTGAGGCCGTAGATGACGAGGACGGCGAGTGCGAGCATCACGATGCCCCAGACGGGGTAGATCGAGATCGTGAACAGGGCGTTCACGGCGGCGATCGTGGCGATGATGATCCCCGTGATCTGACCCCACGTCTTGCCCCCCGAGATGCCCCACGCCGCGAGGAACTGGATCACAGCCACGATGACGGTGATCCACCCCCAGGTGGAGATGTCGACGAGCCAGGCCCCGCTTCCCGTGAAGACGATCCAGTTGCTGTTGAACAGCATCATGAGGCCGTAGATCGCGTTCAGGATTCCGGCCAGGATGAACATGGTGATCGCGAACAACACCCAGCCGCTGGTCTTCTCGTAGGTATCCGTCGACATCGATTCCTCCTCGAAAATGGCTACTCCGTCTCGATTCTACCGTCCGTATCCGTTTCCAGATCGTCGGATTCGAGTTCCTTTCCCGTGTAGACGATGTCGTAGCTCTTCGCGAAGTTCGAAGAGAGAGAGATGATCAACGCCGCGACGGGGAGTGCCACGAACGCTCCCATGGGGCCGGCGATGGCGCCACCGGCGAGGGCCGCACCGAAAGCGACCGCGCCGTTCAACGTCATCGTCTTGGAGCTGATCTTCGGGCTCAACCAGTAGTTCTCGGCCTGCTGATAGATCAGGACGTAGGCGAGGACGATGAGGGCGGCCGTGAACCCCTGGATCGCCAGCGTCATGAAGATCGGGACGGCGCCGCCGATGTAGGTCCCGATCGCGGGGATGAACACGGACACGAAGGCTCCGAACACGGCGAGGGGGAGAGCGAACCCGACCGGCATCCCGACCAGGACCATCGTGAAGAAGAACCCGATCCCGTTGATGAGCATCAGGAGCATCCGGGAGTAGAAGTAGCCGCCGGTCTGGCGGATCGCCTCGTCCCACGTCCATCCGACACGCCGCTGATTCTCCGGGCTCATGTGGCTGAGGACCGTTCGCTGAAGCTTGGGGGCGTCGGCGGTGAAGTAGAAGGTGAACATGGCGATCGTCGCGAGGTTGAAGATGAGCCCGATGCCGCTGGTTGCGAACCCGAGCAGGTTACCGAAGGCCCCCTTGGCCCAGTTGAGGAGTACCTCCGACGTCTCCTGCGCTATCTGCTCGCCGGTACCCGGGGTCCAGATGTTCACGTTGAACGTCTTCTCGATCCAGAGGCTCGCATCGGTGAGCCAGGTGGCGCCCTTGTCGCCGATCCCGTTCGCGAGTTGGGCGATCGCCGGGATGAGAACCACGATCATGATCGCGCTTGCGACGAACCCTGCAAGGTAGATCACCCCGACGGCGGCACCTCTCTTCCACCCGTAGCGTTCGACCAGCCACATGACGGCCGGCTGCAGCGCAAGGCTGAAGAAGAACGAGATGGCGAGCATCGACAGCAGCGTCGACATCTGACCGGCCGCCCACAACGCAAGGAGGGTGATGAGGATCGCGCCGATCACCTTCCATATCGTCACCCAACCGATCGCGACGTGGAGCGTCGGAGCCGGATCGCCAAATGGGTTCTCGGGGGCCTGCTGGCTGTCGGCGGTATCCATCGTCTACTCCCTCATCGATCTCGTCGTTCGAAAGTCCACGTCTGTTGGGACTCGTGGTGTGCCCGACCGGTTGCAGAATACCGGCATTCGCAGAGACCGCGATGAAGTAGCGTTTCCGTACGGGACGTGGAATCCCCGCACGGAGGAGAGATCGCAATGTCGACACAGGTCGGATTCAT
The DNA here is from genome assembly GCA_029939995.1 of Acidimicrobiia bacterium. Classification (GTDB taxonomy): domain Bacteria; phylum Actinomycetota; class Acidimicrobiia; order Spongiisociales; family UBA5794; genus JAHEEL01. The sequence continues at coordinate 8,090 of JAOZRW010000014.1, forward strand.
CGGACTGGGGATCATGGGCGCCGGCATGGCGCGCAATCTCCTGGCGAAGGGGAACGACGTCGTCGTCTGGAACCGGACGGCGTCACGGGCGGAGGCGCTGGTCGAAGCAGGTGCGTCCCCGGCGGTGTCCCCGGCAGACGTCGCCCGGCGTTGCCCCGTTGTGATGATCTGCGTGTCCGACACGCCGGACGTCGACGCGGTACTGCACGGAGAGGACGGCCTGCTCGCAGGCGTCTCGGACGGTTCGCTGATCGTCGACCACTCCACGATCAGTCCCGAAGCGACCGTCGGCTTCTCCGAAGAGGTCTCCGCACTCGGGGGGAGATGGATCGATGCGCCGGTGAGCGGCGGATCGGAGGGCGCGGAGCGCGGGACCCTCTCGATCATGGTCGGCGGTGAGGAGGCGGACGTGGAGCGTGCCCGCCCCTACATGGAGGCGTTCGGGACCACGGTCACTCACGTGGGTCCCGTCGGTTCGGGTCAGAAGGTCAAGATCGTGAACCAGATTCTCGTCGTCGTGAACCAGCTCGCCGTTTCGGAGGCCCTGCTCTTCGCCCAGGCCGCCGGGCTCGACCTCGCAGCGACGCTCGACGCCGTCGGGGGCGGCGCCGCCGGATCCTGGATGCTGGCCAACCGCGGGCCGCAGATGATCGATCGGGACTGGCGTCCCGGCTTCACGATCGACCTGCAGCAGAAGGACCTCCGCCTCGCCCTGGCCGCCGCCGACGCCGCCGGGACGCCGATTCCCGGCACGGCACTCGTGTTCCAGATGTACCGGGCGCTGCAGAACGAAGGCCTCGGCGGTGAAGGGAACCATGCTCTCGTGAAGGCTCTGGAGAAGATGTCCGGCGTCGAAGTCGGAGGCTGATGCGATTGAGTCCCGGGAGTGAGACGCGAACCTTCGAGGTCGGTCCCGTCGACGTCGAAGTGGCGCTCGACGCCGGTCCGCGGATCGTCGGATACACCCGCCGGGGCGGGCCCGATCTCTTCGCCCGGATCCCCAACGAGACGATCGAGCATCCCGACGCCGGGTCCTTCTCGCTCATCGGAGGACACCGGCTGTGGTGCGCCCCCGAGATCCCCGAGATCACCTACCGGCCGGACGACGACCCGATCGTGCTCGAGCATGCGGGGAACCGGATCTCGATGACGGGATTCCCGGACGTCGACGGAGTGACGAAGACCGTGACCCTGGAGCAGCGAGGGGCGCTGACCGTCGTGGATCACACGCTGCGGAACGACCGTTCCCGATCCGTGCGATGCGCCGCGTGGGCGATCACGCAACTCGTTCCCGGAGGAACGGCCATTCTCCCCACCGCGGTCGATCCGGTCGACCCGGACGGCGTGCTGCCGAATCGCTCGATCGCCGTTTGGCCGTACACGAACCTTCCGGATCCGGACATTGCGCTCCGGTACGGGGAGATCCGCATCCGGGCGTCCCGGGAGAGAACGAAGGCGAAGATCGGTCTCCAGAACCGGCGCGGGTGGGTCGCATACACGATGGGCGACGAGGTATTCGTGAAATGGGCACCGCTCCACCGGGACGACGCCGGGTACGTCGACCTCGGGTCCTCGGTGGAGTGTTACCGCGACCATCGGTTCATCGAACTGGAGACGCTCGGCCCGGTCACCGACCTCGAACCGGGATCCGAGCTTCGTCACCGTGAGGTGTGGACGCTCACGGATCTGGAAGGGGCACGATTGGAAGACGTTCTCGCCTCGCTTCCTTCGGATCCCCTTCCCGGAGGTCGTTGAGGCGGGGCCGGACTCGACGGTGGCAACCGTGTCCGATCGGATCCGTCCCTACACTCGGATCCATGACGAATGAGGACGCCGGTGGTGGCGACGCTGCGATCCCGGAGAACAAGGACAAGAAGAAACAGATCATCGGGGGGATCGTCACCCTCGTGACCCTCGTGCTGGTCTTCGGGATCGTGTTCCCCCAGTTCGCGGACTACGGAGAAGCCTGGGACGCGGTTCAGAAGATGTCGACGATCGCCCTCGTCCTCCTCTTCGTGATGACGGTCGTCAACATCGTGGTCTACGTCTGGCCGTATCAGGCATCCTTGCCCGGCTTGAAGTACGGGCCCGGGTTCGTCGTCAGGCAGACGTCGTTCCTGATCAGCAACGTGATCCCGGCCGGCGGTGCGTTCGGCATCGCCGTTCAGTACTCGATGCTCGGTTCTTACGGATACGGAGCCGCCGAGACGACGGCTGCGATCGGGATCACGAGTACGTGGAACACGTTCGTGACGCTGAGCCTGCCCGTATTCGGTGCGCTCGGTCTCATCGCCATGGGTCAGGGTCAGAGTACGGCGTACGCGCTGGCCGGGATCGGGCTGGTCGCGATCGCGGCGATCATCGCGGTGTTCACCTTGATCTTCAAGAGCGAGGAGAGTGCCCGCCGGTTGGGAGACTTCGGCGATCGCGTCGTCGGATGGGCATACGGGATCTTCAAGAAGGAGCCCGGTTTCGGCGTGTCCGACTGGGTTGTGCATTTCCGAAACTCGACCGTCGACGTCATCACGGGGCGCTGGATCCGGATCACGGCGACGAACTACTTCCAGCAGTTGATGCAGTTCCTCATCCTCTGGGCGGCCGTGTACGCGATCCAGGGCGGGTCCTCCGCTCCGGTGTCGTTCATCGAGGCATTCGTGGCCTACGCCTTCGGGCGACTCGCGTCGTTCATCCCCGTCACCCCGGGCGGTCTCGGTACGGTCGATGCCGCGATCTCGGGGATCCTCGTGGCGTTCGGGGCCGTCAGCAGCGACGCTCTCGCCGCCGTGATGGTGTGGCGTGCGCTCACCTACTTCCCGCAGGTCTTCATCGGCATCGGGACGTTGCTGGCGTGGCGCCGGAAGCAGGGGAAGACGGCTTAGGAGTTCCCGGCTTCCGTGCGGGTCTCTCCCTCCGCGTCGGAGTAGGTGATCACGATGGCGGGGATGTGCTCTACCCGTACCGTGACCGGCTTGCCGAATGAGTCGGTGAGCGTGGTCTCGAGATCCTCTATGGGAGGGATCTTGTCGGGCCCGGTGACGATGACGGCAACGTTCGTGCCGTTCACGACGACCCTGTTGAGCTCCAATTCGGGAGAGTCCGAGAGCCACTTCTCGGTCGTCTTCTGGGCGCTGGACTGGTGAGCGGCGGTCGTGAGGACGTTCGTCACGGTGAAGGCGAGCGGTATGGCGATGATCAGCGCAGCGACGCTGACCGTGAGGGCGACCCGCTTGATCTCGTTGGCGTTCTCCTTCATCCTCGAGACCGGGGCGAACCCGGTGAGGGCGAACACGACCATCGCTGCGAGGACGATCGAGACGAGGTTGGTGAGGAAGAGGAGCAGGGCACCGAACGCGTCGCTCAGCATCCCGGCGTGGAGAGTCAACCCGACGACACCGAGCGGCGGAACCAGGGCGACCGCGATCGCGACCCCGGCGATCGACGCCGAGACGCGCTTGTTCACGCTCGCGAACGCACCCGCGGCACCGGCCGCGAGAGCGATCCCCATGTCGATGATGTTCGGACTCACCCGGGAGGTGACCTGGGTGTTGGCGCTCAAGGGGATGAGTTGCGGCGCCCAGGCGCCGATGACGAAGGCAAGTCCGATGGAGGCGCCGACGCCTGCGACGATCATCCCGAGGGAGTTGGTGACCCTCGCCGGATGGCCGTTGACGGCACCGGCCGCCGTTCCGATGATCGGGGTCATCAGAGGAGCGATCAACATGGCGCCGATCACCACGGCGGTGGAGTCCTGGAGGATCCCGAACGTGGCGATGGTCACCGAGAGCAGCAACATGACCCACCATGCGACGAGCTTGTTGGTGCGATCCGGTTGCTCGAAGTACAGCGTGTCGTCGATCTCCTCGCGGCGGGGATCTCCAACGTCCTGAAGGAGCATCCAGTCGCGAAGCATCGCGGAGAGGGACGCCACGTCGACGTCGACGACGTCTTCCTGCTCTGTGTGCGCCCGGATGCCGTAGGAGAGGATCACGCCGCCGACGACGATCGCGGCGGCGGCGAGGGCGGCGATGAAGCCGGAGAACACGGACGAGGGGAGCACGATCATGAACCCGGCGAAGACGATGAAGAACAAGCCGCGCACGAGATCGAATCCCCACGCCCCCTTCGTACGTGCCCTGATCGCTCCGATGACGATCGTGAACCCGCGCACCGAGAAGTAGATCCCGATGATCGTCATGATCACCCGGAGGGTCTCAGTGGGGAAGATGAGGAACAGCAGACCTGCGCCCACGGTCAGGACGCCTTCGACGAAGTCCCGGACCCGGTGCCCGGCCTCGCGGCGCCGGAGATGGAACCAGAGGTCGCTTGCCCCAGAGACGACGAGCGTGAGACCGAGAACGGTCCGGAGGATCAGGAGCGTCTCCGAGGGGAACGCCAGGATGGTGCCGCCGCCCAGGATGGCGAGTGTGCCTTTGATCGTGGCCGGATTGAGCCAGAACGGCTCGATGCGTCCGGAGAGCTTGGACTTCGCCTCTTCGATCCGGTCTTTCCTGTTCACGGGTATCGCCTCCTGCGGCGGGCGGCGAGGACTCGGCGCCGGATGGTACCAGCGAAGCTCTGCTCGGCTGCGGTCAGTGGGGAATGTCGTCTCCGCCGTGGCGATCCGTCGGGGAGACTTCGATGTGGATCGAGCGGTCCTGGTGCTCGTGGCGTGGTGCGGTGGTGCGGTGGATCGGGTCGTCGAGGAACAAGCGGGTTCCTTCCACGTGGATGAGGCTGGGGCCGTAGGCGTCGCGCAGGTTCGTGTCGGTGAGAACCTGGTCGGGTGGGCCCGATGCCACGACACGACCGGACATGAGGATCACCCAGTCGGCGACCTGGGCCGAGGTCAGGTCGTGGGTCGTCAGGACGATCGTGTACCCGCGGGCCTGCTCGTCGTGGATGACGTGATCGATCGCCTGCGCCGACGTCATGTCGAGACCGGTGAGCGGTTCGTCGAGAAGCAGCATGTCGTGATCTTGGGCGATTCCCTGCGCGACGAACACCCGCTGGCGCTGGCCGCCGGACAGTTCGGTGAGGTGCCGATCAGCCAATGCGGCGATGTCCATGCGCTCCATCGCGGTGCGCACCGCCGCCCGATCGGTGTCCGTGAGCCGGCGGTACGGGCCCGTCGTCGGGTAGCGGCCCATCGTCACCACCTCCCGGACGGTGATCGGAAGGGAGTCGTTGACCTTCGTCGTCTGAAGTACGTAGGACACGCGTCGCGGTTTCCCGTCGACGGGGAGAACCGCGATCGATCCGTTCGCCGGTTCCACCAGCCCGGCGATGCCGTTCAACGTGGTCGATTTCCCGGAGCCGTTCGGGCCGATGATGGCGGTGATGCTGGCGTCGGGGATGACGAACGATGCCGGGGCGACGGCGATACGCCGACCGTATCGAAAGGCCACGTTCTCGGCGATGACGGCGGGCGAGTTCACCGGCATTTGCTGCACAAGCCTTCGATCTCGAACCGGTGACCGGCTGCGGCGAATCCGGTTCCGGCCGCCATCTCTTCTACGAGTCGCGCCATCCGTCGTTCCTGATCTGCTGTGGGGATGACATCGAACACGGCGCCGCACTCTACGCAGACGAGGTGATGGTGGTGGCCCGTGAACCACTCGGCGAGCTCGAAGCGGATCACGCCGTCGGATCCGTGATGAGATGCGAGGATGCCGGCGTCGGTGAGGACGGCCAGCGATCGATAGAGGGATGAAAGGGGGATCGAGTCACCGGTCTCGCTGTGGATCTCGGCGGCGGTTCTCGGGCCTCCCATCGCTGCGAGGGTGGCGATCGTCTGCCTGCGGCCGCCGGTCAGGCGGATCCCTTCGGCGGCGAGGCGCTTCTCTACGGAGGGTTCGATGTGTTGCATTAGGCGGTGCCGATTGATAGGGTATCGCTGATAATAGGAATCATTCTCAATAAATGCAAGGAGTCGAGAATGCGGAGAACCGCTGCCATCGGAGGGGCCCTCGTGTTGCTCCTCGGAGCGCTCACCGGCTGCAGCACGGGAGCGTCGGACGCGGAAGGCGTCCACGTCGTCGTCACGACGACGGTCCTCGGCGACATCGTTCGGAACGTCGTCGGAGACGCCGCCGACGTCGAAGTGCTCATGCCCGTCGGCGTGGACCCGCACGACTTCCAGGCCTCTTCCCAGCAAGCGGCCGCCATCCAACATGCCGATCTCGTCGTGGCGAACGGACTCGGCCTCGAGGAGGGCTTGAGCGATGTACTCGAGGCGGCAGAGTCCGACGGCGTGAGCGTATGGGAGGTCGGTCCCGACATCGACCCCAGGCTCTTCGTGGAAGCGGCCGACGCCGGAGAGGGCGGAGGCGCCGGACGGTACGATCCGCACTTCTGGCTGGACCCGATCCGTGATGCCGAAGCGGCCCGGTTGCTCGCCGTTCACCTCGACGAGGTCGCACCCGATCACGACTGGACGGCGGCGGCCGAGGCCTACGCGGTCGAGCTCGAGAATCTCAACGACGACATCGTTTCGATCCTCTCGGTCGTTCCCGAAGTAGATCGGAAGCTGGTGACGAACCACCGGGCATTCGGCTATTTCGCCGATCGGTACGGTTTCGAGATGATCGGCACCGTCGTCCCCGGCGGCGCGACACTCGCGAATCCATCGTCCGCCGAACTGGCGTCGCTCGTGAAGGTGATCGAAGAGGAAGACGTTCCCGCGATCTTCACCGAGACCGTCGAACCGGACACGCTCGCCCGGGCCGTGGCCGAGGAAGTCGGATCCGACGTGAAGGTGGTCGAGCTGTACACCGGGTCGCTCGGTGAACCGGGCTCCGACGGTGCCACGCTCACCGCCATGCTCGAGACGAACGCCCGCCGGATCGCCGGAGCGTTGGGACCGTGACCGGGTCGGGGACGGAGCGCGGTACCGTGAGGGTGTCATGGACTGGTTGACGGCTCCTTTCGAACTCGCATTCCAGCAGCGCGCGTTGCTGGCAGGCTCACTCGCCGCGCTCACCACGTCCGTCGTCGGGACCTGGGTTGTGATCCGCGGGATGACCTTCCTCGGCGACGCCCTCGTTCACGGAGTGATTCCCGGCATCGCGCTCGCCATCCTGTTCGGGTTCAACCCCCTCGTCGGGGCGGTCATCGCCGCTCTGGTGATGATCTGGGGAATCAATCTGGTACACCGCCAGACCACGTTCTCTGAGGACACCGGGATCGGACTGCTCTTTGTCGGCATGCTCGGACTGGGCGTGATCCTGATCTCGAAGACGGCTTCCTACTCGGGGAGCCTGACGGCGATCCTCTTCGGGGACGTACTGGGAGTAACCCAGAGCGACCTCGTCGTGCTCGGCGTCATCACCGCGGTAGCGATCGGTGCGTCGGTCGTGTTCTACCGCCACTTCCTCGTGCTGTCGTTCAACGAGCAGAAGGCCGCCCTCTTCGGCCTCCACCCGAAGGCGACCCATGTCATCCTCCTCGGCTTGATCGTCCTCTCGATCGTCGGATCGTTCCAAACGGTCGGAACCCTCCTCGTCTTCGGGCTCCTCGTCGGCCCGCCGGCGACCGCCGCCCTCCTGGTTCGCCGCGTGCCGGCGATGATGGCCGTCGCAGCGTTGATCGGCATCGCGTCGGTCATCGCCGGGCTGATCATTTCGTACCACGCGAACACGTCCGGGTCGGCAACGATGGCCGTGATCCCGATCGCGCTGTTCTTCGTCGTCCTCACGTTCAAGAACGTCACCGCCGGAATCCGCCACCGGGATGTCGACGACGTCGTCGATGCCGCGGTGGTGTGATGTGCCGGAGCGGATCGAACCCGGGGATCGCGACCTGTGACTGAGACCCACCCGACGCCCGGGGCCGGCGCCGTCATCATCGTCGACGGTCGGATGCTGTTGATCCGGCGCGGGCGCGGCGCCTACGTCGGGCACTGGGCCGTTCCCGGCGGCCGGCAGCGACGCGGTGAGACCATGCGCCGGGCCGCGGCCAGAGAAGTCCTGGAAGAGACCGGGATCGAGGTCGAGGTGGGGGACGTCGTCTGGGCGGGTGACATCATGGACCCGAACGACCCTCCCGCATATCACTACACGGTCGTGGACTTCGCTGCGACGCCCGTGGGCGGAACGCTCGAGAGCGGCGACGACGCGGCCGAAGTGCGGTGGGTGCCCGTCGACGAAGTTCGCTCTCTCCCGCTCACGCCGACCATGTTCGATCTTCTGGACCGGCTCGGCCTCTGATCAGAGACCGGTCGAGCACAGCTCGCCGGTTCTGGCGCTCTCGTGTCCGGCGGAGTCGACGGCGGACAGTTGGTAGCAGTTGCGGTTGTCTTCGAGCGTCCTGGGGAAGTCGATGTACATCGTCACGCCACCACCTACGTCGTAGGCCGGTCCGGTCAGTGCAGACGGGTCGTGGGCGACGGCGGCGAGAAGCGTCTTGGTTCCACCGGGCCACTCCGAGTACCAGAGGTTGTAGTGGTCGGCGTCGGCGTCCGGGATGCGGTGCCACGAGATCGCGACCTCACCGCTGCCGCCTCCCAACCCGACCTCGAAGCCCGTGGGGACCGTCGTCGGCGTGACCGGCAGGCACACCTCCGGGCTTCGCTGACCCTCGTGGCCCCCGAGATCGAACGCCGAGACCTGATAACAGTGCTTGCCCTCGATCTGTGCGCGCAGATCGACATACGCGATGCGGTCGCCGTGGTTGTACGCCGGTGCGGAGAGCGCCGACGGATCGTGCGGGAGTTCGGCGAGGAGCACCTTCGCGGCGCCCGGGTCGTCCGAGTACCAGAGTCGGTATCCGGCGATGTCGGGCTCCGCGTTGCGATCCCACTCCGGGATCACCTCACCGCTTCCACCGCCGATCTGGACCGTCAGCCCACCAACGGCTGCCGGGGGTGGATCGGGCGGGGCGGTCGTTGTCGTGGTTGTAGGGGCGGTCGTGGTGGTTGTGGGCGCGGTCGTGGTCGTTGTCGTGGTGGGCGCGGTGGTCGTTGTCGTGGGCGGTGCCGTCGTTGTCGTCGTGACGGTCGAGGACGGAGCGGACGTCGAGGCGACGGTGGTGGCGATGGTCGTCACCGTGGAGGACGTCGCATCGGCGGATGACCCGCTGCATCCGGACGCGATGAGGGCGAGAACGATCGATGTCGATACGAAGACGTGGGCTCGTGTCATCCGGGCATCGTCGCGCAGGCCGCCGGAGATGACAAGGAACTCCATTAGGGTCGATGGTCATGATCGATGTCGCCGCCGTCAGGTCCGAGACACCCGGTGCGGAATCGGTGGTTCACTTCAACAACGCCGGAGCATCGCTGATGCCGCGACCGGTCGTCGAGACCATCACGTCCTATCTCGAGGAAGAGGCGCGGTTCGGTGGATACGAGACCGCCGAGGCTCATGCCGGTGAGCTGTCGGCCGTGTACGACACACTCGCCGATCTCGTGCGTGCGGATCCTGGGGAGATCGCCCTCATGGACAGTGCGACGCGAGCGTGGGATGCGGCGTTCACGGCGATGCGATTCGCGCAAGGCGACCGGATCTTGACGACGACCAGCGAGTACGCATCGAACGTGATCGCCTTCCTGCGAGTCGTCGAGAGGACCGGAGCCGTTGTGGAGGTCGTCCCGGATCGACCGACCGGTGAGATCGACGTCGAAGCCCTCGAGAACATGCTCGACGATCGTGTGCGCCTGATCGCGATCAACCACGTGCCGACCAACAGCGGCCTCGTAAATCCCGCTGCGGATGTGGGACGGGTCGCCCGAGCGCACGGCGTCCCCTATCTCCTCGATGCCTGCCAGTCGGTCGGGCAGATGCCGGTCGATGTGGACGGGATCGGATGTGACATCCTGTCGGCGACGTCTCGCAAGTTCCTCCGGGGACCCCGCGGCGCCGGGTTCCTCTACGTGCGCAGGTCGATGCTCGAGCGTCTGGAACCCGTCACGCTGGATCTCCACGGGGCCCGCTGGGTGGCTTCCGACCGGTACGAGACTGTTCCGGACGCACGGCGCTTCGAACTGTGGGAACGATCACCGGCTCTGGTTCTCGGAATGGGACGAGCGGCCGCCTACGCCATGGACGTCGGCCTGGACGACGTCTGGGAGCGCGTCAGCAGGCTCGCACGCCTCCTGCGTGCGTCGCTCTCCTCGATACCCGGCGTGACGGTTCACGACATCGGCTCGGTGCGCGGGGCGATCGTCACGTTCACGGTCGACGGCCACGGCGCCGACGCGGTGAAAGCAGCGCTCCGAGGACGGAGCATCAACGTGTCGATCGTCACACCCGGCGCGGCGAGATTCGACATGGAGGCACGGGACCTGCCCGACCTCGTCCGCGCATCGGTTCACTACTTCAACACGGAGGACGAGATCGCTCGACTCGTCGACGTGGTCGCCGGGCTCTGACCGCCCCGCGTGTGGAGAGGCTCCGCGGGCGGTCGCGCCCCATCCGAAGGATCGGTTCAGGGGAAAGGGAGACCGTCGTTGAACGCTTCCAGGACGGCGGCCGCATCCTCCGTCGGAACGACGTAGGCGCGTCCGTCGCTGCCCTTCGAGTTCTTGACGGGGAGCGTGACGCGGTCGATGTTGGACGTGCCGAGGCTCAGAGCGGATCGTCCGAGGTCGGCCATCAACGCGAGGCTGAGGCCCTCATCGGCTGTGATGTTGTCGGCGACGGTCGGGAGGAACGCGGGGAGGTTGAACGCGCTCGACGGTGAGGCCACTTGGTCGAAGAGCGCCACCAGGATGTCCTGCTGGCGCTGCGTCCGTGCGATGTCGCCACCCGGCGTGCTCTGCCACGCACCGTCCTTGTAGACCTCGTAGTGGCGGGAGCGTGCGTAGGCCACAGCCATCTCGCCGTCGAGGGTGTGCGTTCCGGCCTCGATCTGGAACCCCGATTTGTTGTCACGGCCGGGGAGGGGGAAGTCGAGCGTGACGCCGCCGAGGGAGTCCACGATGCGGCCGAATCCGCCGAAGTCGATCTCGACGAAGTGGTGAACCGGGATGCCGGTCTCCTGCTGCACCGTCTTGATCAGCAGATCGGGTCCGCCGAACACGTAGGAGGCATTCAGGCGGTTCGTTCCGTAGCCGTCGATGTCGACCTTGAGGTCACGGGGGAGGCTGAGGAGTTGAATGCGCTCGCCCGGGATCATGTGTGCCAGCATCATCACGTCCGTGCGGCGGCCTGTGAATTCGCCGAACGCGCTGGCGTCCCAGTCGTCGGGGAGGTTCGACCGGTCGTCGGTAGCGATGATGAGGAAATTGATCGGCTCGGACGATCCGGGGGTCGCTGTGACGAGACTCGTGAGTTCCTCGGAGGAGATGCGGTCGATCTTGCTCTCGGTCCACTTGACGTATCCGATCGTCCCGAAGACGCCGATGATCGCGAGGACGAGGAGGCCGAGGATGGCCTTCTTCGCGAAGCCGCCCTTCCGCTTCTGCGGCGCCGCAGGCGGCGGAGGGGGTGGAGGCGTCTGTGGAATTGCGGGGAAGGTGTCGGTAGTCACGGAATCCTGACCGGTCGCGGACCCCGGTGAGACTAGGTACCGGTCCCGAATACCGGCCCCGGAGATCGCCCGAACCGCGGGCCGGAGACGGCATATGGGGCGCAGAGAACCCTG
>JAOZRW010000014.1:19769-46812 GCA_029939995.1 Acidimicrobiia bacterium
CGGAGATCGCCCGAACCGCGGGCCGGAGACGGCATATGGGGCGCAGAGAACCCTGGGTTCGTGACGGCATATGGGGCGCAGAGAACCCTGGGTTCGTGACGGGGATCGCTGGGCGTGGGGAGGTTGTACGCTGGCGGCATGGCTAGCGAAACTCCCATCGAGACCCCCATCAAGATCCACTCACAGGACGTGACCATCGGCCCCGCGAAGGCCGGTGCCCGTGCGATGCTCCGCGCCGTAGGCCTCGGCGAGAACGACTGGGTGAAGGCCCAGGTCGGCGTCGTGAGCGCCGGCAACGAGGTGACCCCGTGCAACCTCACCGGGCCTCGCCTCTCCGCCCGTGCCCGAGAGGGCGTCTACCAGGCCGGCGGTGTCGGTCTCGTCTTCACGACGATCGCCGTCTCCGACGGCATCTCGATGGGGCACGAGGGGATGCGTGCGTCGCTCGTGTCGAGGGAAGTGATCGCCGACTCGGTCGAGCTCGTCATGCATGCGGAGCGGTTCGACGCGATGGTGTCGATCGCCGGGTGCGACAAGTCGCTCCCCGGGATGATCATGGCCGCCGCCAGGCACAACCTCCCCTCCGTGTTCCTCTACGGAGGATCGTCGCTTCCGGGGACGCTCGACGGCGTCGACATCTCCATCGTGGACGTCTTCGAAGGGATCGGTGCGCACTCCGAGGGATCGATCGACGACGCGGAACTCCTCCGCATCGAACAGGCCGCATGCCCCGGCCTCGGGTCGTGCGCGGGGATGTTCACCGCCAACACCATGGCATCGGTGGGCGAAGCGCTCGGCATGTCGCTTCCCGGGAGCGCGTCCGCCCCGGCCATCTCCCGCAGGCTCGACGACTACGCGCGACAGTCCGGGGAAGCCGCCATGGAGCTCCTTCGCCGACGGATCCTGCCGCGCGACATCATGACGAGAGAGGCGTTCGAGAACGCCATCACGATGGTGATGGCGCTCGGCGGATCGACCAACGCGGTGCTCCATCTCCTCGCGATCGCCCACGAGGCCCGGGTCGACATCACGCTGGAGGACTTCGATCGGATCAGCCGGAGGACCCCGCACGTCGGCGATCTGAAGCCGTTCGGCCGCTACCACATGGTCGATCTCGACCGCATCGGGGGTGTTCCCGTGGTGTTGAGAGCCCTCTACGACGAAGGTCTCATCCACGGCGACGCACTCACCGTCACGGGCCAGACCATGGCGGAGAACCTCGAAGGCGTCTCGTTCCCGACGAAGCAGGACGTGGTCCGTCCGCTCGGCGACCCGGTTGCTCCCGAGGGCGGGATCGCGATCCTTCGCGGATCGCTCGCACCCGGAGGCGCCGTCGTGAAGATCGCCGGAATCGATCTCGACGTCTTCGAGGGGACGGCGAGAGTCTTCGACGACGAGCAGGGCGCGCTCGAGGCGCTGTGGGCACACGACCTGCACCCCGGCGACGTCGTCGTGATCCGGTACGAGGGCCCATCCGGCGGTCCCGGGATGCGCGAGATGCTGGCGATCACCGCCGGCATCAAGGGCGCCGGCCTCGGAAAGGACATCCTGCTCATCACCGACGGGCGCTTCTCCGGGGGCACCACGGGCCTCTGCATCGGCCACGTCGCGCCGGAGGCGTCGGCGGGGGGCCCGATGGGACTGGTACGAGAGGGCGACCGGATCCGCGTCGATCTCCCCGCACGCCGGCTCGATCTCCTGGTCGACGAGGAGGAGCTGGAACAGCGTCGGACGGCGTGGGAGGCACTGCCGCCGCGCTATCCGACCGGAGCGCTGGGCAAGTACGCGAGACTCGTCGGTTCCGCCGAGTACGGGGCCGTGTGCGACTAGCGACACGCATCCGATCGTGAGTTAGAACGGCGAGTCGGTACGCTCGCGTCCTCGGATCGACAGCGGGAAGCGCCGACGGCGCCCAGGGGCCTCGATCCACAATCGAATCGATTCTCCCCTCGAGGTCCCCATGAAATCCCGCCCGTCCGTACTCGTCCTCGTCGCCGTCACAGCCGTGGCCGTCCTCCTCGCCGGTGTGGCGTTCGGCGGCGTGCTGTCCGGTGGCAACGCTGCCGCTCTCGAGATCGCACCGGCAGACGAGCGGCCGATCATCGTCGCACAGGCCCCCTCGGCTCCGTCGACGACGGTCGTTCCGACGACGAGCACTTCGTCGACCACGACGACGGTTCCGCGGACCACGACGACGCTCGTTGCTACGTCGACGAGCACTTCGTCGACCACGACGACGGTTCCGCGGACCACGACGACGGTCACGGTGACGACGACGGTTCCCCGGACGACCACCACGGTTGCGCCGGCGGCCACGACGACTACCACGGTTGCGCCGCCGACGACGACCACGACGGCCGCTCCGGTGCGAACCGCCGGATACGACGCCTCGGCCGAGAGTCGTCTCGTCTCTCTCGTGAACGGCGTTCGCGCGTCGGCCGGCCTGCCTGCCCTCGCCTCCGTCGGAGAGCTCCGCAACTATGCGCGGGGATGGGCGAAGCACATGGGAGATGCGGGAGCGCTCTCTCACTCGAATCTCAACAACGTGCCGGGACCCTGGCAATCGGTCGGAGAGAACGTCGGATTCGGACCGACGGCCGATTCGGTCTTCGATCGTCTCGTTGCGAGCAGCGGTCACTACGCCAACATGGTGAATCCCACGTACCGCGACGTCGGCATCGGCGTCTGGGCCGATTCCGACGGAACCCTGTGGGTCGTGCAGATCTTCCGCGGCTGACCCGGCTACGCTCGTCGGTATGCAAATCAGCATCGAATACTGCGTCGTTTGAGGCTATCGGAACCGTGCCGTGCGCACGGCGGAACAACTGCTCGAAGAGTTCGAGCGTTTGATCGAGCGTCTCGTCTTCATCCCGTCGAGCGGCGGGAGGTTCGAAGTGATGCTCGACGATCGGCTCATCTACTCCAAGGCTGAGACGGGACGGCACCCCGACTACGAAGAGGTGGCCGGACCGCTGAGAGCGATCCTGACCTGACCGGTGTACCCGATTCCGGGATAGCCTCACCGGGGTGAAACAGGGAACAGGCAGAACCGTCCTCGTGACCGACCTCTTCGTGTCCGAAGGACCGTATCAGGAGGCCGCGGCCGACTTCGTCGCCGGCGTCTGCAGCCTGTGCGGGGTCGTCGTGACCGAACAGGATGCCCGTTTCCACGACATCGGATACCTGTGCTTCGACTGCTGGCAGGTCGCAGCCGGGGTCGTGCGGCGCTGAATCGCGCCGGGACCGACGGTCAGTTTCTGCAGATCGGACGTGTTCGATCGACCGTGACGGCCTCTCCCCCGACCCACGTTTCGAGAACGACGGTGTGTCGCAGGTCGTCGGCTGTGACGGCGACGGGATCCCGATCGACGGCGATGACGTCGGCCGGACTCCCCGCGGACAGCGGCACCGGTTCGCCGAGTGCGAGCGCAGCGCCGTCGGTGAACAGGGACAGGGCCCGGTTCGGAAGCAGACCCTCCTCGAGCATCACTCCCGCGCGATCGCGGGCGAGAGCCATGCCCACCCACGGATCGGGCGACTCGACCGGGCTGTCGGATCCGCCGCAGAGGGGCACGCCCGCGTGGTCGAGCGAGGCGAACGGATACGTCGAGACGATGCGGTCCGGCCCGACCCGATCGACGATCCACGACGACTCCGACCCGATGAACGCCGGCTGAACCGACGCGATCACACCGAGGCGGGCGATCCGATCGATGTCGGAGCGGTCGAGCACCGAGGCGTGTTCGATCCTGAGACGCTTCGGGGATGCACCAGCGGAGATCAAGGTCTCGTAGAGATCGATGACCGCTTCGTTCGCCCGGTCGCCGATGGCGTGGAGCGCCACCATCCCGCCCATCCGGATCGCCGCCTTCGCGAGTTCCCGATCCATGTCATCGAGACGCATCGTGCCCATCTCGTCCGGGAGGTCGTTGAACGGAGCATGCATGGCCGCCGTGTGGCCGCCGAGGCTCCCGTCGGCGAAGCCTTTGTACCCGAGCCACCGCAGTCGATCGGACCCGACGTCGAGCCGGCGGGCCGCATCGGTGAGAGCGTCGACGCTGTGTGCGATGACGAAACCATGGACGCCGATCGGTAGCCGGTCGGCGATCGCGGCGACGGCGGAAACTTCATCGCCGAGACTGGCCCAGGGGCCGTCGCCGAGTCCGAGGATGGCGCCGATCGAAGTGATGCCGACACCGGCGAGACCGGTGAGCGCATCGACCAATGCTTCCTCCGAGAGGTTCGCCGACGCATCGAGCGTGGTCGAGACGAGATCGATGGCGGTCTCTCTGAGGATGCCCGTGGGCTCACCCCCGGTGTCGCGATCGATGGACCCGTCGCCGGGGTCCGGCGTCGAGGCCGTCACACCGGCGTGTCGGAGCGCCGCCGTGTTGGCGATCGCCACGTGGCCGCAGTATCGATGAACCAGGACCGGGCGATCGGGAACGGCCCGATCCAGATCCTCTCGAGTGGGGAGCCGGTGCTCGGCCAGTGTTTCATCGTCGAGTCGGAGCGCGACCAGCGGGGCGCCCGGGGGGAGCGCAGAGGCCGCACGGGCCAGTGTGTCCAGGAGTTCCCCGATATCGGCTACACCGCGAAGCGACGTTCCCGTCAGCGAGGCGGCATACGGAACCGGATGCATATGCGCATCCCGGAGACCGGGGAGGAGGTAGGCGCCCGGATGTTCCTCGACCGTCAGTCCCGGCTCGACCAGGTCCCGGCGGTCGCCGACCGCAACGACCTTTCCGCCGTCGACGAGGATGGCGTTTCCGGGGATGCCGCGGGCCGTGCGGACGGCTTCAGCGACGAGGAGCATGCGGCGGTTCGTCATCTGAGGCGTGCGGGGAGTGCCGAGTCGATGATCCGTGCGAGGGCGTCGTGGACGATTCCGTTGCTCGACAGCACCATCGGCGCGGCCGGAACGGACTCCGCTCCGTGCAGGTCGGTGACGCGCCCACCCGCTTCCCGGACCAGGACGATCCCTCCGGCCTGATCCCAGGGGGCGATTCCCAGCTCCCAATACGCTTCGTAGCGGCCGGCTGCAACCCAGGCCAGATCCAGCGCCGCGGAACCGAACCGGCGGATGCCGTTGACCGAGTTCAGAACCGTGCCGAGGACCCGGGCGTACTCGTCGGCGTAGTCGCCGTGGTCGTACGGAAATCCCGTGGCGGTGACGGAACGGTCGAGATCGGACGTCTCCGAGACCCGGATCGGAGCACCGTTCAGGTTCGCCCCGTCGCCGGTCGAAGCGGAGAAGCACTCGTCTCTGAGCGGGTCGTAGACCACGCCCACCAGTGGCCGGCCGTCTTCCCACAGACCGATGCTCACGGCGATGTGCGGGATGCCGTGCACGAAGTTGACGGTGCCGTCGAGCGGATCGACGATCCAGATCCTCCCGTCGGGGATCGTGCCCCCTCGTTCCTCGGCGAGGATCGAATCATCCGGCCGCTGTGCGGTGAGGACGGAGAGGACCTCGGTCTCGGAGGCGTGATCGATCTCGGTCACCGGGTCGAATCGCCGCTTGTAATGGGCTTTCACACCCCGGTCGAATCCGTCGCGAAGGATCGCGCCGCCGGCGCGGGCGGCAGAGATCGCAAGTTCGAGGTCGTTCATGGAATGCAGCCTACGGTCGTCGGGCGCAGAGCAGATCGGCGGCTCGGTGCGGGAATTTCCTCCTCCGCAGCGGTTCGGTTGCTCTACTCTTCCCCGTTCATGCTCCTTCCCTACGTCGCCGCCCTGGCCAGCGCCCTCCTGATGTGGGCTGCGTTCCCACCCCTGGACATCGGGCCGCTGGCGTTCATCGCTCCGATCCCGCTCTTCTGGGCGCTGCGCCGGGTCGAACGCGGTTTCGAAGCGGTCACGATCGGCTTCCTGTGGGGGACGATCTTCTTCGGCGTGCTCCTGTATTGGATCAGCATCCTCGGATTCATCGCCTGGGTTCCCCTCGTTCTGCTGATGGCGGCCTACTACGCGCTCTACGGGTTCGTCGTATGGCTGTTCCGCCTGTGGCCGGCCTGGCGCTGGTGGTTGATCGCCATCGGTTCGTGGGTCGCGATCGAGTTCGTGCGCGCTCGGTTCCCGTTCGGCGGCTTCCCCTGGGGGAACATCGGGTACGCGGCGTCCGGCATGACGCCGCTTCTCGGGAGCGTCCAGTGGATCGGACCCGTCGGATGGACCGTGCTCGCGGTCGCTTTCTCCGCCGGGGCAGCGCTGCTCATCGAGTCCCGCGAGCACTGGCGACGGATCGTCGACACCGCCGTCGTGATCGTCATGCTCGCGATCGTCGGAGGGCTGTTCCCTCCGCGAGCGGACGGCGAAGTGGTGCGCGTCGCGATCGTTCAGGGCGGCTCGCCGTGCCCGATGGTCCACTGCCAGAACGAGAATCAACGCATCTTCGAAGCGCACCTGGCGCTGACCGAGACGATCCCCGACGACGGTGTGGATCTCGTCGTGTGGGCGGAGAACTCGACCGCCACCCCGTTCGATCCCGAGACCAACGACACCGTCAGAGCGGCCATCATCGAGCAGGCCGGCCGTCTCGGCGCGTACTTCCTCGTCTCGGGAACACGGATCGTTCCCCCGGACGAGTTCCTGAACGTCAACATGTTCTACTCACCCGAGGGTGTGAAGATCGGCGAGTACGCCAAACAGCATCCCGTCCCGTTCGGTGAGTACGTGCCGCTGCGGTCCCTGCTCGGATTCATCCCCCAACTCGATCAGATTCCGCGGGACATGATCCGGGGGACCGATCCGGTGACGTTCCCGATGGCCCAGGGTCAGTTGGGATCCGTCATCTCGTTCGAAGGGGCGTTCACGCGGAACATCCGGGCCATCGCCCACGCCGGATCGCAACTCATGGTCGTGGCGACCAACGAGAGCTCGTACGGTATGTCCTCGGCGTCCGATCAGCTGATCGACATGACGCGTGTGAACGCCGCCGCCGTGGGACAGGATCTCGTGCACGCGGCGATCACCGGATCGTCGACGTACATCACGGCGGCGGGTCTCGTCGGGGAGAGGACCGGCCTCTATACCGAAGAGGTGCTCTACGGAGAAGTGGCGATGCGCAGCGCCGGCCCCACCCTGTTCACCAGGTTCCCGAACTGGATGCTGCTGCTCGCTCTCGCAGGCATGGTGGCGGCGTTGTTCTGGCCCGGCGAGGGCGGGCTCGAGGAGGTCGTGGGGCGGCACCGGGACGGCTGATCACGGGCGCACACGAAAGATTTGCAAGATCCGGATAGTGGAAATAAGATGGCGCGAGCACATTCCCCCATTCGCTCCGGTGTCGTCCACCGCCGATCTTGCGAGTGGTATCTAAACGTCTCCACCGGAGGTCATCCATGTCAGACATCATGAAAGCATCTCGCCCCCAGGGCCGGTCGCGCCGGCCCAAGACGTACGACGAAGGTCGCGTCTGTGGCGCCGAAGGATGCGACACCATTCTCTCCCGCTACAACCGGGCGGAGTTCTGCCACACGCACAAGCCGGTCAAGTACCCGCGTCTGCGCGGCGTTCTGACGCAGAGCTGAGCGAAACCACACATTCGAGAGGGAACCCGGCGCCGTGAGACGCCGGGTTCCTCGCGTTCGGGTCGATTCGGTTCAGGACTCGTAGGCGGTGATGGACCGATCGAGGATGTCGATCCCCATCTCCAGATCGTCCAGCGACACGTTCAGCGGTGGGACGAAACGGATCACGTTGTTGTCCGGTCCGCAGCCGAGGATGAACAAGCCGAGGTCCTCCGCGCTCTGTGAGATCTTCGCGAAGGCTTCGGAATCGGGTTCGCGCCCTTCCTTGACGAGTTCGACTCCGATCATCAGGCCGAGGCCGCGGACGTCGCCGATGATGCGATGGCGCTCCTGGAGGTCCCGGAGTCGTGTGAACGCGAGATCGGAGCGCTCGGCGACTCCCGGGATCACGTCGTGGAGCATGTCGATGACTGCAGCGGACGCTGCACACGACACGGGGTTTCCCCCGAACGTGGAGCCGTGAGACCCCGGGGGCCACTTGGAGAAGATCTCCCTCGATGCGCCGACACCCGACAGCGGGAGGCCGTTGGCAATGGCTTTGCCCATCACGAGAATGTCGGGGTCGATGCCGTAGACCTGGCTGGTGAAGAAGTCTCCGGTCCTCCCGAAGCCACTCTGTACTTCGTCGGCAACCAACAGGATTCCGTGCTCGTCGGCCAGGTCGCGAACAGCCTGCATGAACTCGCGGCTCGCCGGGTAGTACCCACCTTCGCCCTGCAGCGGTTCGAAGAGGAAGGCGGCGATCTCATCGGGCATCACTTCGTGCTTGAACATGAGGCGGAGCTCGTTGAGCGCGTACGCGTTCGCGTCTTCCTGGGACATGCCCCACCGGTATGGATGAGGAAACGGTGCAACGAAGACCGAGGGCAAGATCGGGTGATAGCCGCGCCGGTACTTGGAGTTGGAGGTCGTGAACGAGACCGACCCCATCGTGCGACCGTGGAAACCGCCGCGGAACGCGATGACCCCCTGCCGACCCGAGGTCTTCTTCGCGAGTTTGATGGCGGCCTCGACGGCTTCTGCGCCGGAGTTCATGAAGAACATCTGCTCGATGCTCTCGGGAGCGGCTGCGACGATGCGCTCGGCCGCGTTCGCTCGCGACTCGTACAAGAAGGACTGGCCTGCATGCCAGAGCCGCGAGAGCTGATCCTGGGCTGCTGCTTGGACGGCGGGGGGACGGTGCCCGAGGTTCGTCACGGCGATGCCGCAGGCGAAGTCGAGATAGCGCTTGCCGTTCGTGTCGGTGACCCAACTGCCGTCACCTTCGATGATTTCGATCTGCGAATCGGGGGTGATGACGGGGGCCATGATGTTGCTGAGGCGGGCGGAAAGGTCGGTCACGGTGATCCTCCTTGTTCGGGGCGGGACGTACGCGGCTGAAGCCCCTCCTACGGTGATGCGAAGAGGTGGACTCGAGCGATTCGAGGTGTTCCCAGCATGGGCCCATTATGCCCCATCCGAGCGCCAGGCCGGCCGGATCGAGTCATGACCCTGTGAATCCGGGCGGCCGCCGCTCGACGAAGGCTGCGATCGCTTCACCGAGGTCGTTCGAGTGGAGGAAAGCGGCGTTCCAGAGGGCGACGTAATCGAGCGCCTCGTCGACGGTCCGACCGTCACCGGCGCGAAGGACCGCTTTCGTTCCTTGAACGGCCAGCGGCGAATTCGCTGCGATGGCTTCCGCCGTCTCGATCGCAGCGGCGAGAACCGTTTCGGCGTCGGGGAGCACGCGGGTGACGAGACCGGCCGATGCGGCCTCGCCTGCGTCGAAGTCGCGGCCCGTGTACGCCAGTTCGGCGACGGTCCCGGGGTCGATGATCCGCGGCAGGCGCTGGAGGGTGCCGACGTCGGCGACCATCGCCAGGCGGGTCTCCCGGATCGAGAACGTCGCGTCGATCGATGCATACCGGATGTCACAGGCTGTGATCAGATCGACGCCCGCGCCGATGCAGTACCCGTGGACGGCGGCGATCACCGGTTTCGGGCACTCGGCAAGGGAGGAGAAGGTCCTCTGCATGGTCTTGATGAGGCGACGCGTCTCCACTCGCTGTGCGACCGGCGACGCGGGAGACTGAGTCGAGGGATCGAGACTGCCGGCGGCGATGGCCGGACCGAACGCCTTGAGATCGATGCCGACGGTGAACGCCGAACCGCGAGCGGCAACGACCACGGCACGCGTCTGCGGGTCGTCGGCCAGGGCATCGATGGCAGCGGGGAACTCGGTCCAGAACTCCGGGGCGAACGCGTTGCGATGGTCCGGCCGGTCGAGCCACACGATCGCCACGTGACCGCGATGTTCGATGGTGACGGTTGAGAAGGAATCCATGCCGGAAGCGTAGCGAGCGGTGTCAGCCGAACCGCCGGAGCCCCTCGTCGATGCGGTCGGGAGAGTCGACGCTGAACCAGGACCTGCCGTCCTCGCCCCACGCCCGCCAGGTCTCTTCCCCGACGAGGCGGGTGTCGGCGCGACCGAGCGCCGAGATGATCGACCGGCACCCCGCATCGAGCACGGACGTGGCGGCATCGGCGAACGCCGGCCGGTAGACGGCGCACGTCACCTGCTGCCATCCGTCGTGGACTGGGACGACCGCGTCGCCGCCGATATCGAGGAGACGTTCGATCGTGCCCGTCTGCAGGAACGGATGGTCGACGGCGACGAGGACGATGTCTCGATCCGGGTAGAGCATCAGCGCCGTCTCGAGACCCGTGAGAGGCCCCCGGGTCCCCGCTCTCCGGTCGGGTAATGCGGCGATGCCCCGCGGTGCGACCCTTCTTCCGATCACGACCGGTTCGCCGATCGTCGCGGCCGTGTCGAGGACGATCTCGAGCATGGTCGATGCCCCGATCACGGCGTGTGCCTTGTCGAATCCCATGCGAGTGCTGTCTCCGCCGGCGAGCACGGCGACGATCGGTCGAGCCATGGGGAAGACGGTAGCGGGAACCCGACGTCCACTCCCGACCGTCAAATCGATACAAGCCGGCGTTCGCGTCGGCGCATACCCACGATGGGAGATTCTGATGATCGATATCAGACGGATGGGGAAGAGTCGAACGGTTGCGGCGATCCTGGTGATCGCCGCTTTGTTGTTGGCGGCATGCAGCAGTTCGAGCGATTCGATCGGCGAGGATGAGTCCCTCGCGTACGATCAGAGCGGGGCAACGGAGACGACGGTGGCGGCGTCCGAGTCCGTGAAGGCGGCCGAAGCGGGGGGCGAGAACGGAGACATGTTCGTCGCCGTCGCTCCGATCGGTACCGATGTGCCTCCGGGGCTCAAGGTGATCAGAGACGGCAGGGTCGATCTGCGCGTGGAACCGGGCACGTTCGAGCAGATCTCGTCGCAGTTGAGAAGCGTCGCGCAGGACCTCGGCGGCTACATCACCGCAGGCGAGACCCACCTGCAGGAGATCGACGGAGTCGATTACACGGTCGGGTGGATGACGATGCGCATCCCACAGGACCGTTTCGACGATGCACTCGACCGGGTGGACGGCCTCGGTGAGCGCTTGAGCTTGAACGTCTCGAGCCAGGACGTCACCGAAGAGTACGTCGATCTCGAAGGACGCCTCCGATACTGGAAGACCCAGGAGGAGTTCTACACGCGGCTCATGGCGGAAGCGACGGAGATCGAGGATCTGGTGACGATCCAGACCCGGATGCAGGACGTACTGCTGAACATCGAGCAGATCGAAGGACGGCTCCGCTATCTGGACAGCCGCACCGACTTCTCGACGCTCACCGTCGGATTGACGGAAGTTCCCGGAACGACGCCGGTCGAAGAGCCGGACGATCCGGGAGTTCTCGAACAGGCGATCGACCAGGCGGGAACGGTGCTACTGGCAACGATCGGCGGCCTCATCGTCGGTGCGGCGTTCGTCCTGCCGTTCGCTCTCCTTGCAGCGGTCGGGTTCGCTCTCTGGATGGCGATCCGGTCCGTCCGCCGCCGCAAGCGGACGCCCGACCAACCATCTGACGGCTGACGGCTGACGGCTTGGATCTTGGAGTTGCGCTACGCGAGCGTGAACGGCGGGTACTCGTCGGTGAGCGCGACCGTCCAGCCCCATGCCCTGGCCCACCAGCGCTGGTAGTTGAGGATGAACTCGTGGAGACCCAGCGGAAGCCTGCCCGTGAACAGAACGATGAAGTAGCCGATCCACGCGACGAGCACGACGCCGAAACTCATCAGGAACAGGATGATCAGATGGGGGATCGCAGCGACCGAGCGGAGGAGGACGATGCCGAGGACGGCCAACAGCGTGCTCTGCGGTTCGGGTGCCGGGGCGACGTTCACGGTGACGGCGGACTCCGGATCGGTTCCGTACGCCGGGTAGACGTCGGTGATGCCGGTGAACCAGGCGACCGTGCGCGTCATCCATGAGAGGTAGGTGATCTCGAGTCCGCGGATGAGGTCGGGCATACGGCCGGTGAAAGCGATTCCCCAGTACCCGATCCACGCGAGGATCTGGATCATCAGACCGAAGAGGAACAGCAGCACGATGTGAGGGAGGAGCAGGATCAATTTGACGAAGACGATGCCGGAAGCGGCGAGCCACCGATTCCGCTCCTCGTCGTCGACGGGGATGTCCACGGTTATCGGGTAAGTGGGGGCTCCGCTCATGGGACGGAACGGTACTCGATCTGTGGACGTGTCGTTAGCCCCAGTGATCCTCGCGATACCGCAGCAACTCGTCGGGGAGGAGCCTGCGGGTCGAGTTGCCGATACGCACGTAGAAGTCCGCCGTCCGCTGCCCGCCCGGCTCGTCGAGGAACACGGGCCGGTCGGACCGTTCCACGTCGACGCGGCAGACGTCGACGCCGTCGATGGGCTCGAACGCGACGGTGATGCGGGTCGCCGCGGTCTTGCCGAGCGTGCGTTGGATGTGATCGATGAGCCAGAGCTGGAAACGGTCGTGATCGGCGATCTTCCCGAGGCTCAGATCGTTGCTCAGACCGGTCGGATTGCCGTCGTCGTCGACCCCGATGATGAGAGTTCCGCCGTCGGCGTTCAAGAAGCCGGCGATCGTCTTCGCCACGACCATCTCGAGCTTCTCATCGCGCTGTTTCGTGTGCGTGTTCCATCTCGCCGTCTGCTTGAACTCGACCCGATCGGACTCCCCTCCTGCGACGATCTCCGCCGCGCTCGGACGTTCGGGCCGACGGACACCGAGATGGTCCATCACGACGAGTACGAGGCCGAGGACGATGACGGATCCGAGCACCGAGCCGACGATCGTCCAGATGTCGAAGTCGAAGACCTCCCGATCGGCGCCGATCCAGTTCCCGATCGCGGCGCCGAGGCCGGACCCGACGATCCCGACGATCGTGGTCTCCGCCCACGTCAGGGGCTGGCGGCCGGGGATGATGACCCGGGCGAGCCATCCGAAGACGGTCCCGGCGATGAGCACGGCGAAGAACAGGAAAGCGATCTGCATCGGATGGGAGAGTAGGGCGGGAGCGCGGCGACCGGCCATCGATCGCCGGGCCCTCGTCGATCACGTGATCTCGACGGTTCCCTCTCCGCCGACGACCCTGCCGATCACGGAGGCGTCGTGGTCGTAGGAGTCGAAGCCTTTGATGAGGCGATCGGCGTCGGCCTCGGGGGCGATGGCTACGAAACCGATCCCCATGTTGAACGTGCGGAACATCTCTTCGTCGCTGATGTCGCCCAGGCCCTGCAGGACGGTGAAGACGTCGGGTACGGTCCAGCGGGAGCGTTCGACGGCGGCGGCGGTTCCCTCCGGCAGGATCCTGCCGATCGCCTGAGGGATCCCGCCGATTCTGACGTGGGCGAGGCCGTGGGCTTCGGTCCGCGCGAGGGCGTTCACGACGGCGGGCGCGTAGACGACCGACGGGTCGAGCAGGGTCTCGGCGAATGTGCGGTCCGATCCGGGGAATGAGGCGTCGAGATCGAGCTGGTCGACGATGAGCGCTCGCACGAGGGCGAATCCGTCCGTCCGCAGGTTGGCGCTGTGAACCCCGATGATCACGTCACCGACCTCGATGCGGCCGTTGTCGATCTCGTCACCGAGGTCGACGATACCGATGGCGGTCGCCATCAGGCCGAAGCGGTCTCCGTCGATGACGCCGGGATGCTCCATGGTCTCACCACCGATGAGGGCGACGTCCGTGTCGGCACACGCGTCGGTGATCGACTCGATGAGGACCTCGACGCGGTCGACGTCGAGGTACCCCACGGCGACGTAGTCGTGCATGGCGATCGGCATCGCTCCCGCCGCCGCCAGGTCGTCGGCGACCATGGCGAGCAGGTCGTACCCGAGGCCTTCGACGAGACCCGTGACCCGGCCGATCTCCGCCTTCGTCCCCACGCCGGCGGTGGCCATCACGAGCACGGGCTTGACGTAGCCCGGTGGAACCCTCAGGGCGGCGGCGAATCCGCCGAAGTCGATCAGCACGTCGTCGGTCCACGTCGACTCCAACCGCCACCCGATGCGGTCGACGAGTTCGGCCGATGTGTCGTCGTTCGGTTCGGCTCGGTAGGTAATGCTCATCGTTGCGGGGCGAAGGGTACCGCTCCCGGGGATCGGTTCATGGCATCGCGGTTGCCTGCGCCGACGCTCTGGAAGTCCCAACTACGCTGCATCTGTAGATCCCCGGCTACCGGACCAACGATCGGAGACATGACATGGGCAGACGACGCGTGATCATCATCGGAGCAGCGGGACGCGATTTTCACAACTTCAATACCAGGTATCGGAGTGACGAATCGGTCGAGGTCGTGGCTTTCACGGCCGAGCAGATCCCCGGCATCGACGGCCGGACCTACCCGGCCGCGCTCGCCGGGCCGCTGTACCCGGAGGGGATCCCGATCTTCGCCGAGGCGGAGCTCGCGCGTCTCATCGACGAGCTCGAAGTCGAGGAGTGCTCGTTCGCGTACAGCGACATCCCGTACGAGCGCGTGATGCATGTTGCGGCGATCGTCCAGGCGGCCGGCGCCTCGTTCAATCTCCTCGGCCCCGTCGACACCCAGGTCGAGAGCACGAAGCCCGTCATCTCCGTGTGCGCCGTCCGCACAGGGTCCGGCAAGTCGCAGACGTCCCGCAAGATCGTCGAGACGCTCATGGCGAAGGGGTTGAAGGTTGTCGCGATCCGTCACCCGATGCCGTACGGGGATCTCGCGGCACAGAAGGTGCAGAGGTTCGCGGAGATCTCCGATCTCGAAAAGCACAAGTGCACGATCGAGGAGATGGAGGAGTACGAGCCGCACATCGTTCGCGGCAACGTCATCTACGCAGGCGTCGACTACGAAGCCATCGTCAGGGCCGCTGAGAACGACCCGGACGGGTGCGATGTGATCGTCTGGGACGGCGGGAACAACGACTTCTCGTTCTACGCGAGCGATCTCACGATCACCGTCGTGGATCCGCACCGACCGGGTCATGAGCTCCGGTACTACCCCGGGGAGGTGAACCTTCGGATGGCGGACGTCGTCGTGATCAACAAGATCGATTCGGCCGATCTCGCCGGGATCGAAGAGGTGCGCGCCAACATCGCTGCGGTCAATCCCGCGGCGACGGTCATCGACGCGGCATCGGCGCTCCGTCTCGACGATCCGTCGATCGTCGACGGCAAGCGTGTGCTCGTGGTCGAGGACGGTCCGACGCTGACCCACGGGGAGATGAAGATCGGCGCCGGCGTCGTTGCTGCGAGGAAGCACGGCGCCGTCGAGCTCGTCGATCCGCGTCCCTACCTGGTCGGCAAGCTCAAAGAGACGTTCGAGACCTACCCGAACATCGGGTCGATCCTTCCGGCGATGGGGTACGGCGAAGAGCAGCTTCGTGATCTCGAAGCGACGATCAACGCGACGGAGTGCGACGCCGTCGTCATCGGCACACCGATCGACCTCGGCCGCATCGTGAAGATCGACAAGCCGAGCACCCGGGTGTTCTACGACCTGCAGGAGATCGGCAAGCCGGATCTCGACGGCGTGCTCGACGCTTTCGTCACCGAACAGAACCTCGCGTAGCGTTAGAAAGGCGCGAGGAGGAGCACGGCGGCGAATTCGGCGGCGACGAAGCCGGCCGCGACGGCCGTCCGGATGCCGACCGCGTTGCCCTTTCCGACGGCGAGAACCGACCAGAGGGCGGCGATCACGACGCCGGCGACGAACCCGCCGAGGTGGGCGAGACC
This sequence comes from Acidimicrobiia bacterium, assembly GCA_029939995.1. Lineage (GTDB taxonomy): Bacteria > Actinomycetota > Acidimicrobiia > Spongiisociales > UBA5794 > JAHEEL01. The sequence continues at coordinate 35,442 of JAOZRW010000014.1, forward strand.
ATCGATCCCCGGAGCGAGGCTGATCACGACGTTGATCGCCAGCAGCACGAACAGCAGTGTGAACATGGATCGTCCGCCCGGCGTGTGGCGCATCTTCCATGCGACGAAGATCCAGGCCCCGAAGAGCCCGAAGATGGCACCGGAAGCGCCGATGCTCACCTGGTCGAGCGGTCCCAGCAGATACGACGTGAGCCCGCCCGCACCGGCGGCGGCGACGTAGAGCGCAGCGAAGGACGGTGATCCGACCTGCTGTTCCATGCGCGGTCCGAACAGGTAGAGCGCATGCATGTTGAAACCGATGTGGAGGAAGGACCCGTGGAGAAGCGCCGCGGTGAAGATCCTCCACCAGTCGCCGGCGAGCACGAGCCAGTTGGCCTGCGCCAGCCAGTTCGTGAGCGTGACGTCGAGGTTCGGGGACATGAACCCGATGAGGTAGATCGCGGCGGTGACGGCCATGATCGTGAAGCTGACCGGTGCGGTCTGGAACGTCGGCTTGCCGTAGATCTGGCGACCCTGTATCACGCGGTGCCGGTCGCTCGGTGCGGCGCACTCGGGGCAGAGCTGGCCGACGGCGTTGTCGTGACTGCATTCGGCGCAGATCGGCTTGCCGCAGCGGCTACACGACAGACCGGTGATCCGGTCGGGATGCCGGTAGCAGACGGGCACGGTTGATTCCGAAGGTTCCATGTCGGAACAAAGGTATCGGGCGTGCGGGGCAATCCGGACGGTTGTCGCCGCCTATCGGCCGATCATGTCGAGGCCACGGAACAGGATCCCACCCGCTGTGAGGAACCACGGCGTCCCCCGGTAGTAGAAGCGTGTGGAGTGGGGGAGACCCAGGAAGGGACTGTCCTCGGTCGCTCCCCCGATGAGTCCGCCGACTTCGGTGCCGAGGTGGGTGGCGTGGCTCATGCCGTGGCCGCCGTACCCGACGGCGTACCAGACGCCGTCGTCCGTGCGCCCCAGGTGCGGGAGAAGATCGAACGTAGCGGCCAGGTTCCCGCCCCAGACGTGGGTGAGTTCAACGCCGGCGATCTCGGGGAAGATGTCGCCGATCGTCGCACGCATTCCCGCCGCCACCTCGTAGAGGTCCAGATCGGGGGAGAGGTTCGGTCGGCCCCCGAAGAGCAACCGGTTGTCCTCCGAGCGGCGGAAGTAGTTGAGGAATCGTCGCTGCGTCCAGTAGACGCGGTCTCCGGGAAGGATGCGATCGAAGGTCTCGTCCGGGAGTGGGACGGTGGCCACCATGTACGAGCCGATCGGTATGGCCTGGCGTCGCACCTCGGGTACGAGGTCCTTGGGGGTGTACCCGTTGGTCGCCAGCAGCACGTCGCCCGCCCGGATCGTGCCCTTCGACGTGGTCACAACGTGAGCGTTTCCCGACCGGTCGAGGGCGGTCACCCTGCACCGTTCGACGATGGGGGTGCCGCGGCGCGCCACGGCGCGGGCGAGGCCGAACGTGTACTTCGCAGGGTCGATCGCGGCCGTCGCCGAGTCGACGAGGGCGACGGTGAATTCATCGGAGCCGATGACGGCAGCGAGTTCCTCCCCCTCGTACACAGTGGTCTCGAACCCGAAGGTTTCCTCGAGGAACCGTTTGGTCCGGTACGCCTTTTCGATACTGCTCTTGTGATAGCCCAACGACACGGCCCCGGTTCTCCGGTAACCGGAGTCGAAGCCGTCCTCTTTCGATATCCGTTGTGCCAGGTCGATAGCGTCGAGCGATGCGTCCCACAGAGCGCGGGCGACGTCCAGCCCCTGCTTCTTGATGATCGCCGCCGTTGGCGCTTTGAGCCCGTAGTTCAACTGTCCACCATTGATGGCTGATGCTCCGTCGCCGAGGCGTTGTGCATCGACGACGACCACCGACTTCCCCAGGTCCGAGAGGCGGCGGGCGGCGGTGAGGCCGGTCACGCCGGCTCCGATAACGACGACATCGACTGTGTCCGGCGGCGTGTCGACGGTGACATCGTCGGGTCTGGGCGTGTTGTCGATCCAGTAGGGAACGGTTCTCATGGCTCACTTCGTTCGCAGTAGAGAGTAGAGAGTAGAAAGTAGAAAGTAGAGAGTAGAAAGTAGAGAGTAGGAAGTAGGAAGTAGAAGGACTCAGCAGAAGCGGTACTCACAGTCATCGTTGCCCTCTCTCTACTTTCTACTTTCTACTCTCTCGTACACGACCTTGCCCTGGACCATCGTCATGTCCACCCGTGCGGCGAAGGCATCCTCGGCCGTTTCGAGGGGGCGGTCGACGACGGCCAGATCGGCGTCGAAACCCGTTTCGATGCGGCCCGTGTGCGTTTCCCGGTGCCCGATCCATGCGGAGCCGGTCGTGTAGGCGGCGACGGCCTCGGCCATCGTGATCCGTTGTTCAGGGAGGAACGGATCCGGCTTGGCGCCCGGGCGGGTGCGGGAGACGGCGGTGCCGATGCCGAGCAAGGGGTTGGGGGACGAGACGGGCCAGTCCGACCCGAAGCCGAGTGGGGCTCCGGCGTCGAGGAGCGAACGCCACGGGTACTGGCGGGCGGCGGCGTCCGGGTCGAGGAACGGGATCGTCAGCACATCCATCTGGTCCTCATGACGGGCCCACAGCGGCTGGGCATTGGCGCCGGCGCCGAGCGCAGCGAAACGGGGCATGTCGGTGGGATCGACCACCTGCAGGTGGGCGAGGTGGTGACGCCGGTCGTGGAAACCGTTGGCCGAGATGGCCGCTTCGATGGCGTCGAGTCCGTTGCGGACCGCCCGGTCGCCGAGGGCGTGGAAGTGGCATTGGAAGCCCTCGGCGTCGAGCAGCGTGACGTAGTGCTTCAAGTCGCCGGGATCGATGAAGTCGATGCCCCGGTTGTCGGTCGGATTGCCGTGACCGTCGAGGTAGGGCGCCAGCATGGATGCCGTGTAGTTCTCGGCGACGCCGTCGAGCATGATCTTGACGGCCGTGGCCCGGTAGCGCCCCGTCGGCGTCGCGTTGCGGCGAGTCACGAACTCCGCCACCTGCTCCTCGCCGCCGGTGCGCTCCCACCAGAGGCCTCCGATGACGGCGCCGATGAGCCCGCCGCGACCGTCGAGGGTGACATAGGCATCGTGTGTGGCGGGGTCGACCCAGGCATCGTGCCATGCGGTGATGCCGAGGGCGAGGTCGTATGCCTGGCCGGCGAGGATGCCGTCGATTCGTTCCTCCGCCGTGAGATCGGGGATGTGACGCCCGACGAGTTCGGCCGCGCCCTCCTGAAGCGAACCAATCGGGTTCCCGTGTTCGTCCCGGTCGATGCGACCGTCCTCGGGATCCGGAGTGTCTGCTGTGATCCCGGCGATCTCCAGTGCCTTCGAGTTCACCCAGACGCCGTGGTGGTCGGCGTTCCACAGCACGACGGGCCGGTCCGGCACAATGGCGTCGAGCTGTGTTTTGGTGGGGATCCCCCGATCGAAGGCTTCCATCGACCAGCCGGCGCCGGTGATCCACGGCTTGTCCGATCGGGCGGCGTAGGTCGCGATCACCTCGAGGTAGGCGGTCTCATCGGCGTCGGTCTCGGACAGGTAGCACGAGACGAGTTCCAACCCCGCCATCGACGGGTGGGCGTGGGAGTCCTGGAACCCGGGGAAGAGGGGTCGCCCGGCGAGGTCGATGACCTCGTCGGCTCCGGATGCCAGGGAATCCGGTCCGACGGCGGCGATCGTCGACCCTTCCACGAGGACGGTCGATGCGTCCGGATGCCCGTGGATGATGCCGTTCGTGAATGCGATGCTCATGGCCGCGATGCTACCGCCGCAGCCATCACCCTCGATCCGGCCGTTCTTGCGTAAATGGTGGGCTTGGACTCAAGTGGTGAACGGGTCGGGACGCGAGGAAGGGCGGCCGGAGCCGCCCCACCTCATCGATTCGTTGCTTTCGTCAGCCCTTGGCTGCAGCGAAGGCGTCGGAGTACTCGAGGGAGAAGTCACCGACGTCGGCGATGAACTCGAGCTTCGCCATCGTCTCCTCCGTGGGGAAGACCATGGGATCATCGAGGATATCCGGATCGATGTACTCGTAGGCCGCCAGATTCGGGCTCATGTAGTACGTGTAGTTCGTCAGATCTCCACCATTCTCAGCGTCGAGGATGAAGTTGATGAACGTGAGTGCCGTGCACGGGTGCTCGGCGGTGACCGGAATCGCCATGAGGTCGACCCAGATGATGCCGCCTTCGACGGGAACCTGGTATCCGAAGAACTCGTAGGCGTCGTAGTCGTCCGTTGATGCCTGATCGAACGAGCCGAGGAAGCCGCCGTTCCATCCGTGGGCGATCACGGTCTCACCCGACATGAGAAGGTCGTCGAACGCTGCCGAGTCGTAGGCAGCGATGCGGCTGTTCGCATCCTTGAGGATCGCGGTGGCCTCGTCGAGTTCCGCCTGGCTGGTGGTGTTCACCGAGTAGCCGAGGTACTTGAGCGCGGCTCCGAGCGTCTCGCGCTCATCGTTGAGCATCGAGATCTTGCCGGCGAACGGTGCACTCATGTCGGGATCGAAGATGAGGCCCCACGAGATGCCGCTCTCATAGTCGACACCCGCAGCATCGAGCGCCTCGAACGAGTATCCGAGACCGCTCGTCCCCGCCTGATACGGCACCGAGAACTCGCCCGTCGGGTCGAAGGGAAGGTTCGTGAACTTCGGGTCGAGATTCTTCAGGTTCGGTACGGCGTCCGTATTGATCTTCATCAGGAGGCCGACTTCGGGATCGGCCATCGTCGACACCATGTAGTCGGACGGCACGATCAGGTCGTACGGGGCGCCGCCGGCTTCGATCTGCGAGAGCATCGTCTCGTTGTCTTCGTAGAAGGTCTGGACGATCTTCACGCCGGTTTCTTCCTCGAACTTCGCCACCAGGTCGGTGACTCCGTAGTCCTCTGCTTCGGATCCGTACGGGATGTACTCGGTCCAGTTGTAGAGGTTCAGGTCGCCGTCGGTCTCGCCAACCGTGCAGGCGTTGATCTTCGCCTGGAGTTCGCTGTCGGCGGGAGCGGCGGCCGTGGTAGTCGTTCCCTCGTCACCCCCGGCAGCTGTGGTGTCGCTGCTCTCACCGTCCGAACTGCTGCATGCCGCGGCGAGCATCGCCACCACGGCCAGCAGGATCAGTAGACGTCTCATATCTATGCCTCCTTGTTCTTGCTCTTGGATATCGATCGTGCCTGGAATGCCAGCGAGATGAACACGAGCATCATCGACAACGCCAGCATAAGCGTTGACACCGCGTTGATCTCCGGCGTGACCTGCCTTCTGATGAGGCCGAAGACGTAGACGGGCAGGAGGGATGCTCCGGGCCCCTGGACGAATTCGGTGATGACCACATCGTCCAGTGACAGGGTCAGGGCCAGGAGTGCACCGCCCATGACTCCCGGCATGATGAGGGGCAGGGTGATCCGTCGGAAAGTGGTCCAACGGTTGGCGTAGAGATCGGCGGCGGCTTCTTCCAACGAGTCGTCCAGGTTCGCCAGGCGGGCCCGGACGACGATCGTCACGAACGACGCGCTGAAGGCGATGTGTCCGAGAATGATCGTCGTGAGACTCAGGTTGACGGGGAGGATCTGAGTGAACCAGATCAGCAGCATGGCGCCCATCGTCACCTCGGGGATGATGACCGGCAGGTACATGATGACGTCGAACGCTCCCTTGCCCAGCCACCTCCGGTACCGGTCGAGGGCGAGTGCGGCGAGCGTTCCCAGGACCGTGGAGATGATCGTCGAGATGAAAGCGACTTTGGCGGAGTTCCACAGCGCTCCCATCATCTCCGGATTGTGGATCATCCGGTTGTACCACTTCCAGGTGAACCCGCCCCAGATGCCGACGACCTTGCTGTCGGAGAACGAGTAGATCACGAGGATCAGGATCGGGAGATAGAGGAAGGCGAAGATGAGCCAGCCGTTGACGGTGAGCACCTTGTCTACCCAGGGACGGTGCGCGGTGCCTTCTTGAACACTCACAGCGTCTTCCCTCCCTTCCTGAAGTAGATGATGGTCGCGACCATCATGATGGCGAGGATGGTGACCGACAGGGCCGCACCGAACGGCCAGTTCCTTCCGGACTTGAACTGGGTGACGATGTAGTTGCCGAGCAGGGTCGTCTTGGAACCACCCAGCAGATCCGGTGTCACGTATGCGCCGAGGCTCGGGATGAACACGAGGATCGATCCGGCGATGATCCCGGGCTTGGAGAGCGGGAGGGTGACCTTGATGAACGCCTTCCGCGCGTCGGCGTAGAGGTCCCGGGCCGCCTCGACGAGATTCCAGTCGAGGTGTTCGATCGCCGCGTAGAGCGGCAGCACCATGAACGGCAGGTAGCCGTAGAGCAAACCGAGGAAGACCGCCGGTTCGGTGAAGAGCATCTTGCCCCACAAGCCGGTCATCTCGCCGACCTTCGTGACGAGGCCGTTGGAGTCGAGCAGTGTGCGCCACGCATAGGTGCGGACCAGGAAATTGGACCAGAAGGGGATGAGGACGAGGACGAGCAGGAAGTTCCGCATGAGCGCGGACTTGCGGGTCGCGATCCAGTAGGCGAACGGGTAGCCGAGGAGAAGAGAGAGCAGCGTGTTGAGGAACGCCAGCCACACGCTCCGGAACACGACGGACCGGACGAGGGGATCGCCGAGCTTGATCCACCAGTCGAGGGTCCACTCGCCGAGGACCGGCTTGCCGGTCCGGCTCCGTTCGGCGAACGAGATGACGGTGATGATGATGAGCGGCAGTACGAAGAAGACGACGAGATAGAGGTAGGTGGGGAGAGCGGTGAAGAAGCCTCTCCACGATTCGGCCCGTTCGGCCTTCCTCTCGAGTTCGGGATTCGCCTCTTCCGAGGGGCGCTCATCGAGCATCGTCATGACACGAGCGCCTCCGCTGCTTGGCGATGGAACGTGATCGTCACCTCGTCTCCAACGTCTCGCCGCTGCAACGACGGGATGTTCTCGTGTCGCGCATCGACGAGCGTTCCGTCTTCGAGTTCGATCTCGTAGTAGATCGACTCGCCGTAGTAGAGCCGCCGGGTGATCTTCCCCGGCAGTTGGTTGCGCTCGGGGTCGAGATCGGCAGCGCCGCGTGAGTGGATCCAGATCTTCTCCGGGCGCAGCGTCAGCGTGACGTCGGCACCGGCCGGGGCATCGCCCCGGGCATACACGAGTGCCCCACCGGCGATCCGGATGCGGCCGTCGTCGGCCACCGTGCCGTCGATGAAGTTCGTCTCACCGATGAAGTCGGCGACGAACCTGTTGACGGGACGCTCGTAGATCTCCTCGGGCGTGCCGACCTGCAGCAGATTGCCGAAGTTCATGACGCCGATCCGGTTCGACATCGTCAGGGCCTCTTCCTGATCGTGGGTCACGTAGATGAAGGTGATTCCCACCTCGGACTGGATGTCCTTCAGTTCGATCTGCATGGCCTGGCGCAGCTTGAGATCGAGAGCGCCGAGCGGTTCGTCGAGGAGGAGTACCTTCGGGCGGTTGACGAGTGCCCTGGCGAGAGCGACCCGCTGCTGCTGGCCGCCCGACAGCTGACTCGGCTTGCGTTTCTCCATGCCCTTGAGGTGCACGGCTTCGATGGCGTCGGCGACCTGCTCCTTGATGACCGCCTTGTCGACTTTCCGCATCTCGAGACCGAACGCCACGTTCTTCTCGACGTTCATGTGCGGGAAGAGGGCGTACGACTGGAACACCGTGTTGACCGGACGCTTGTTGGGCGGGCGCAGAGCCAGTTCCTCTCCGAAGATCTGGATGCTTCCCTCCGTCGGGAATTCGAGACCGGCGATCATGCGCAACATCGTCGTCTTACCGCATCCGGACGGGCCGAGGAGGGAGAAGAACTCGCCGTCGACGATGTCGAGTGTGACGTTGTCCACCGCGGTGACGTCGGTCCCGAAACGCTTGGTCACACCCCTGATACTGACGGCTGCTGTCATGATGCCTTCTCTTCGTCTCTCACCCGTGTTCGTGCTGAAAACGCCGACCGGCCGATCTGCGCCGGAACTCTAGCGCGCGCGGCCGGGACGGATATGTGGGAAACGGAACACCGTCGATCGTATCGGCGGGAACGTGTGTCCGATCTGCGCCGGTATCATCGTGGCGGATCACCGTCGGCCGCAAGATCGCGGCCGGCCCCCGATGAGAGGTGAAGAAGATGAGTCTGCAGGGACCCAAGACGGCTGAATGGTTCGGACGCGGCAAGAAGGCGCTGGTCAACGGCGTGTCGAGCGGATTCCGCTACTGGGGAGATGACGACACGCTCGTCATCGACCGGGGCGAGGGTGCCTACGTCTACGACATGGACGGCAAGCGATACATCGACTACCAGCTCGGGTTCGGCCCCATCATCCTGGGTCATGGCTACAAGCCGGTCGCCGACGCGGTCGCCGAGGCGGCCGCCCGCGGCACGGTCTTCGCCATGACGACCGCTCTCGAGGTCGAAGCGGCCGAGGCGATGCGCGACGCGATCCCCTGGCTCGACGAACTGCGCTTCACCAACACCGGTACGGAAGCCACGATGCATGCCATCCGTCTCGCACGGGCCGTCACCGGCCGCGATCTCATCGTGAAGTTCGAAGGGGCCTATCACGGTGCTCACGATTACGTCGGCTACTCGACGGCGGGGGCACCCATCGGCTACCTCGGCAACAAGCGCTCGCCGGTTCCCTATGAGGTGTCGTCCGGTGTCCCGTCGACGATCCGGGACTACATCCGCATTGCCCACTTCAACGATCTCGAGTTCATGGAGAAGCTCTTCAAGAGCGACGGTCACCGGATCGCGGCCATCATCGTCGAACCGGCGCTCGGCAACGTCTTCGGCCTCATGCCCGACGACGGATACCTCGAGGGTCTCCGCAGGATCACCGAGGAGTGGGGCTCCATGCTGATCTTCGACGAGGTCAAGACCGGGTTCCGGCTGGGTCTCGGCGGCGCCGCGGAGTACTTCAACATCGTCCCCGACATCGGCACCTATGCGAAGTCGATGGGGAACGGGTTCCCGATCGCCGCCGTCGGCGGCCGCTCCGAGATCATGTCCGCATGGGCCGAAGGCGGCGTCATGCAGGCCGGTACCTACTCGGGCAACTCGATCGGCGCCGCGGCGACGAAGGTCACGGTGGCCGAACTCGCCACGGGCGTGCCCTACGAGAAGATCACGAAGACCGGCGAGGCGCTCATGGCCGGCATCGAGAGGATCTGCGAAGCCCACTCGGAGCCGGCGAAGATCATCGGGCACCCGTCGATGTTCTCGATCTTCTTCAGCGATGGTGAATTGAAGAACTACCGGGACACCGCGCAGCACGATGCCGAACTGTACGAGTCCGTCATCTTCGGGATGATCAACCGGGGCGTCATGCCCGTCGACGACGCGAAGGAGCCGTGGTTCATCTCGGCCGCCCACAGCGACGAAGACGTCGCGGAAACGCTGACGGTGTTCGAAGAGGCGCTCGTCGAAGCCAGGAGCTGAGCACAACAAGGATCGATCAAGTGGAGGCCGGGTGCCGAGCTATCGGTGCTCGGCCTTTCCCGTGGGCCTGAACAGCACCAGGACGAGGGGAAGGCCACCGAACATGGCGACGGCCGCGACCACCATCGCCGCCGAGAGGCCCACCGCGTCGGCGACCGCACCGTAGGCGATCGCGGCGATCGAGCGAATGGCGAAGCTGATCGACAGGTACACGCCGTTGGCGAGCGCCCTCGTGTCGGGGAAGCGCTCCTGAACCATCGCCATCAGCACCGGCGGGATCGAGAGGAGCGACAGGCCGATCAGCGGCAGGATGGCGATGCGCACCCATCCGCTCGAGAAGAGGAAGAGCAGCAGCGTGACCGGCGCCACGATGTGTCCGAAGACGAGGATCGCCCGCCGTCCCACATGATCGCTGAGCCATCCTCCGGCGAACGCCCCGGCGATCCCCGCAGCCTCGATGATGGAGAGAGCGGCACCGGCGAGCCACGCGTTGGTGCCTCCTTCTACCAGGAAGAGGGGGAGGAAGATGGTCGTCGCCATCACCATCAGACTCCGGAGAGCGACGATTCCCGCGAGCACCAGCATGAAGCCCTTCATCGCCTTCACCGCCGGCCGCCAGTGCATCTGCTCCCCGTCGTCGCGGGTGCGCAGCGGCACGTCGCGGAGTCGGAAGTAGAGGATCACCGAGGTGGCGATTCCGGCGAGGGAGAGGAAGGCGAGGGAACGGAGCGACATCACCGCGAGGGCGGTCACCACGATGATGGGCCCGAGCGTGCGGCCCAGTTCGCCACCGACCATCCAGAACCCCATCCCCCGTCCGAGGCGCTTCCCGGAGAGATAGCCGGCGGCGACGGGCGCCGTTGCGTGGAACGCTGCAACGCTCAGGCCCGTGGTGAGCAGCATCAACGCGAGAGCCCAGTACCCCGGCGCCCACCCGAGGAAGCTCATCAGCGTGGCGGTAACTCCCGGTCCGAGGATGACGATCCACCGCAGCGTCGTCTTGTCTGCGAGATGTCCGATCACCGGCTGGAGAAGCGACGGGATCTGCAGGAAGGACGACAGGGAGCCGGCCGCGGTGTTCGACAGCGAGAGCGTCTGGACGAACTGCGGGAGGAGCGGCGGGAGGAACGCCGTGAACGTGTCGTGGACCGCGTGACCGGCGGCGATCGTGGCGACCCGGCCGGTCTGGAAGCCGTCGTCGTCCTGGTCTGCTGCAGGAGCTACCGGTTCGCCGTCGGTCACCGTGAAGGTCCGTTCAGGAGCATTTCATCGCGTCGCTGCTTCGATCGCCTGTTCGAGGATGGCGAGACCTTCGTCGAGAATCTCGTCGGAGGTCGTGAGCGGGGCGAGGAACCGCACCACGTTGCCGTAGGTTCCGCACGACAGGAGGATCAGGCCTCGCTCGGCCGCCGCTGCGGTGATGGCCTTCGTCAACTCGGGAGCCGGCTCCTTCGTGACGGGATCCTTCACCATCTCCATCGCGACCATGGCGCCGGGCCCGCGGATGTCGCCGATCTCGCCGTGCGTACTCGCCAGCACGGCGAGCCGTTCCTTGATGCGCCGCCCGATCTCGTTCGCCCGTGCGACGAGCCCCTCCTCCTCGATCACGTCGAGGACGGCCAGACCCGCGGCGCAGGACACCGGGTTCCCACCGTACGTGCCCCCGATGCCTCCGGGATGGGGCGCATCCATGATCTCGGCCTTGCCGACGACCGCCGAGAGCGGGAATCCCGCCGCGAGGGACTTCGCCAGCGTCATCAGATCCGGTTCGATCCCGAGATACTCGGTGGCGAACAGGCGTCCCGTACGAGCGAACCCGGTCTGCACTTCGTCGGAGATGAGGACGATGCCGTGCTCGTCACAGAGGTCCCGCAGACGCCGGAAGAGCTCCGCGGGCGCGGGGACGAAGCCGCCCTCGCCGAGCACC
>JAOZRW010000170.1 GCA_029939995.1 Acidimicrobiia bacterium
ACGTCCGCGGCGTCGCCGCCGACCATTCCGGTTATCGTGACGTTGCCGCCCGCTTCGGCCGCGTTGATCATGTCGTCTTCAGTGATATTCTCGTCCAACGCGATCGTCGCCGTCGGAGCTGTAATGTCCACCACGGCACTGTCACCGCCGGCGGGAGAGGTATTGCCCGCACGGTCCGTTATCCTCGCTTCGATCGAAACACTCTCGCCGTCGCCGGGCGCATCGAAACGCACCGTCGTGCCGCCCGCATCGATCATCTCCTGGGTGATGGTGAGAGTCCGGGTCATGTTACCGTCTGTCACGCTCAGGGTATCGCCGGTTTCGACACCGGCCGGCAACGAAATTTCCACGAGCACTCTCCCGTCGGCTTCGCTACCGCCAATGATTCCGTCGTCGTTCGCATCTTCGAGAATCCTCACCGTCGGCGCCTCGGGGGCTGTCGTATCGACGCGGTAGGTTTCGGTATCGGTGGCCGTCGTACTGTTACCCGCTTCGTCTCTCACCGTCACGCTCGCCTCGATCGTGCGGTCAGGATCTGTCGCCAGGACGCTGCCGGGCACTTCGACGCTGAAGCGTCCCTGCGCCACCGTTCCGCTGTACTCGTTGTCGCCGACACGGATCGTCACCGTATCGCCGTCTCGCACATCGCCGCCCACGCTGCCGCCGATCGTGACGTTCCCGCCCGCTTCGGCCGCGTTGATCACGTCATCGTCGGTGATGTTCTCGTCCAGTGTGATCGTCGCCGTCGGGGGCGTCGTATCCACGACCGCGCTGTCGCTGCCCGGCGCGGAGGTGTTGCCCGCTCTGTCGGTGACCGTCGCTTCGATCCGGATCGTCTCTCCTTCGGCCGGTGCGTCGAAGGCGGTCTCCACCTTTCCGGCCTCGACCATCTCCCGGGTCAGGACGATCTCTCTTATCGTCGTTCCGTCACTCACCCGCAGCGTATCGCCCGCCTCCGCTCCGGAAGGCAAATCCACTTCGACATTCACCACGCCTTCCAGTTCGCCATCATTGATGTAGCCGTCGTCGTTCGCGTCCTCGACGATCCTCACCGTCGGGGCATTCGGCGCCGTCGTATCGACACCGTAGCTCTCGCTGTCGATCGCCGTGGCTCTGTTGCCCGCGGCATCGCTGACCGTGATGCTCGCCTCGATCGTGTGGTTCGGATCGGCCGCCAGCTCGCTGCCCGGTACCTCGACGCTGAACCTCCCGTGCTCGTCCACCTCTGTGGTGTAGGTCGTCCCGTTGACCGAGAGTGTCACCCTGTCACCCGGATGGTACTCTCCGCCCACCGTTCCGCCGATCGCGATCGTCTCTG
>JAOZRW010000084.1 GCA_029939995.1 Acidimicrobiia bacterium
TCCGCCGACGCAACGACGCCTACGCCGTCGCGACGATCAAAGAAGCCGTAGACGAGCTGATCGCCGCCTTCCCCGCCTACCCGAGCGATTTCCCCGGCTACGTCTAGCCCTGACCCCCTCCGCCGCCGGGCCTGCGGCCCCGACCCCCTCCGCCGCCTTCGGCGGCACCTCCCCCTGAGGGGGAGGAAGTCTGGGGAGGAAGTGTCGGGCGGAAGTCGATCGGAGGGGTTGATTCGGTAGGGCGCAACCAGCATGCTGTTGAGATGCCTCGATTTCCACGTCATCCGTTCGCCGAGCGACGCGCCAAAGAGTTGAGACGCCGGCTCACCGAGGCAGAGGCACTGTTGCGGTATCACATCCGCTCCGACATTCCGGCGAAGTTCCGACGGCAGGAGCCGATCGGTCGGTACATCTGCGACTTCGTCTGCTACCGGCACCGGCTCATCGTCGAGCTCGACGGTGGACAGCACGTCGACTCGGAGTACGACCGGATTCGAGACGCGTGGCTCCGTTCCCAGGGTTTCGAGATCATCCGTTTCTGGAACGAAGAGGTGCTGCACCACAGCGACGACGTCCTGGAAGCGATCTACACCGCGATCAAGAACCGTCCACCCCAGACCTCCCCTCGCACTTCCTCCCCCTCAGGGGGAGGTGCCGCCCGTTAGGGCGGCGGAGGGGGTCAAAGGGGTCCCGGGCGAGGAAGTCGTCGGATCCGGGGAATTCTGGTTTCTTTATGGGCGGGGAGGGAGGTAGCCTGCGGGCCGGCACACGGGGACGGGTAACGTCGCCCCTCGGGAACCTGGGAGAGACCGGATACATGGACGGGAAAACGCCACGCGGCATCCCGCCGAAAGAGGCCATCACCGGCGGATTCTCCGGCGGTGTCGACCTCTTCACCTACATCGTCACCGGCCTCCTCCTCGGCCTCTTCTTCGACTGGCTGACCGGCTGGAGCCCCATCATGACCATCGTCTGGTCGCTGCTCGGCATGGGCGTCGGCGGGTGGCGCATGTGGCAACGCTCCGCGGAGATCGAGGAGCAGGCGGAGGGGATCAGCCATGGCGTCTGACGTCGATCCCGCCGTGCGGTACGGCCCGGTGCCGGACGAGCGCCCCATCGAGGCGATCATCGGCACCAACACGGCCAAGCGGGGCATCTTCGTCGCCCCGGTTCTCATGGTCGTCTTCGGCCTTCTCCAGGGCTGGCAGGGTGCGGTCGCGGCGCTGATCGGCGTCGTCATCGTCCTCGCGAATTTCATTCTCGGCGGATACATCATGTCCAAGGCTGCGCGTGTATCCATGAACATGTATCATGCCGCCGCCTTGTTCGGATTCTTGATCCGGCTCGGGCTTATCACGGCGTCGATGGTCATCATCGCCAACGTGACGAATCTTGATCGGATGGCGATGGGGATCTCGGTGATCGTGAGCTACCTCGTATTGCTGTCTTGGGAAGCGGTGGCGGTCGCCAACGGCGCGGAAAGGGACTTGGAGTGGAGCAACTGATCCTGGCCAGCGGGGCGTGCGATCCGGCGAATGACATCATTTGCAAGCCGGACAACGTCATCGAGCTCTTTCAGTTCGAGGACAACCTCTTTGCGATCGGGCCGTGGGGTATCACCCGCACGGTCTTCCTGATCCTCCTCGCGATGGTCATCGTCGTGACGCTGCTGTACTTCGGTCTGCGCAAGCGGCGCATGGTGCCGTCGAAGTTCGGCATCACGATCGAGAGCATCATGGAGTTCGTCCGCGACGACATCGCGGTCGGCATCATCGGCCCCGAAGGCGTCAAGTACTACCCGTGGCTGCTGTCGCTCTTCATGTTCCTCCTCATCGGCAACCTGTTCGAAGTGACGCCGTTCGTGAACTTCCCGATCACGTCGAGGATGGCGATCGCCGGCGGCCTGTCGCTGCTGACCTGGGTGATCTTCGTACTCGTCGGTTTCAAGAAGAACGGGTTCCGCTACGTGGGGGCCCTCATCTGGCCGACCACGGTGCCGATCGCGTTGCGCCCGCTCGTCGGCCTGATCGAGTTCGTCTCGACGTTCCTGCTGCGACCCCTCACCCTCGCCGTCCGGCTCTTCGCCAACATGGTCGCCGGCCACCTCATGCTGACGCTGCTGCTCGTCTCCGGGTGGGTCTTCATGTCGAGCGTCGGGGAGATCGGCGCCCGTGCGCTCATCGGCGTCCCCTGGTTCGTTTTCGGTCTCGGCATCTTCGTCTTCGAGATCATCGTCGCGGTTCTGCAGGCATACATCTTCACGCTGCTGTCTGCGGTCTATGTCGAGTCGTCCATTCACATTGAGCACTGAGTAGGAGGAAAGGCAAACAATGGAAGAGCTAAAAGGCGCAATCGCCGTCATGGGGTACGGTCTTGCCGCCATCGGCCCGGGTATCGGCATCGGACTCGTCGTGGCATCCGCCATCTCGGCGATGGCCCGCCAGCCCGAAGCCGCCGGCATGGTGAGAACCACGATGTTCCTCGGGATCGCATTCACCGAAGCGCTTGCGTTGATCGGCTTCGTGCTGTTCTTCATCGCTTAGAAGGGATCGACCATGTTGTTCGTGTTGACCCAGGTGATGTTCCTGCTTCAGGAGCCGGTGCCGATCTCTGAGCCGGTCGAGGAAGAAGCCGGCGGCATCCAGTTGCTGCTCCCGCACCCGGATGAGTTGATCGCGGGCCTCCTCGCCTTCGTCATCATCTTCTTCTTCGTGTGGAAGTGGGCGGCCCCGGCGTTGAACAAGACGCTCGAAGCCCGCCAGGCGAAGATCCGTGCCGAATACGAGGCGGCCGAGGCCGCCAAGGTCGAAGCGGAGAGCCTCCTCGGCGACTACCGGGAGCAGGTCGCCGGTGCGCAGGATGAGGCCACCGCGATCGTCGACGAGGCGAGAGTCGCCGGCGAACAGGTGAAGGCCGACATCGTGGCCCGCGCCGAGAGCGAAGCCGAGCAGATCAAGAGCCGCGCCCACGACGAGATCCTGGGTGAGCGGGAGCGTGTCGCCGGAGAGCTGCGGCGCGAGGTCGCCGACCTCTCGATCACCGTTGCCGAGAAGGTCGTCGAGACGAACCTCGACGACGATCTGCAGCGTCAACTCGTCGACCGCTACATCGACGAGCTCGGAGGAGTGCACTAGGTGATGGGAGCCACCGCACATTCGGGCCGCATCGACGGGTACGCATCGGCGCTGCTCGACGTTGCCCGCGCAGAGGGCGACGCCGAGGAGTTCGTCGACACGTTCTACTCGGCGGCGAAGACGATCTCGGCGAACGCGGAGCTGCGCGACACTCTGGTCGACCCGGTGATCCCGACCGTCCGCAAGCAGGGGATCATCGCCGATCTCCTCGAGCCGCGCGTTCCACGCCCGGTCGTGGCAGCGGTCGAGTTCATCGTCGCCGCCGGTCTCGCGAAGCATCTCGACGATGTCGCGTCGCGGCTCGTCGAGCTGGTGGCGGAGCAGGAGGGCACCGTCGTCGCCGAGGTGACGAGCGCCGTCTCCCTCAACGCCGAGCAGGTCGCTCGCCTCGAAGCGGCCCTCTCCAAGGCGACGGGGAAGCGTGTGCAGGCCAAGATTTCAACGGATCCGTCCATCATGGGCGGCCTGGTCGCCAAGATCGGGGACACCGTGTTCGACGGCTCGGTGAAGAGTCGTCTCGACGACGTACGAGAGCAATGGGGATAGGCAGATGGCTGAACTGACACTGGATCCAGCGGACGTCACCGCCGCACTCCGAAAGAACCTGGAGGGCTGGTCGCCTTCCGTCGAAGCAGAGACCGTCGGGTACGTCACGTCGATCGGTGACGGCGTTGCCCGCGTCGCGGGCCTTCCCGGCGCTATGGCTTCGGAGCTCCTCGAGTTCCCGGGCGGGCTCACCGGGGTCGCCTTGAACCTCGATGAGGGCTCGATCGGCGTCGTGCTCATGGGCGACTCCTCTCACGTTGAAGAGGGGGACGAAGTTCGCTCCACCGGAAAGGTGCTCTCGGTGCCGGTCGGCGATGCGCTCCTCGGCCGGGTCGTCGACCCGCTCGGCAACCCGATCGACGGCAAAGGCCCGATCAACGCCACGGAGTCTCGCCTCCTCGAGACGCAGGCTCCGTCGGTCGTCGAGCGCCAGCCGGTGAGCGAGCCGCTCCAGACCGGCATCAAGGCCATCGACGCGATGACGCCGATCGGTCGTGGGCAGCGGCAGCTGATCATCGGCGACCGCCAGACCGGCAAGACCGCCATCGTCGTCGACACGATCCTGAACCAGAAGGGTCTCGGCGTGAAGTGCATCTACGTCGCGATCGGCCAGAAGAACTCGACGGTGGCCGAAGTGGTCGACACGCTCGAGAAGGCCGGAGCGATGGAGTACACCGTCGTCGTCAACGCCTCCGCATCGGACGCCGCAGCGGTCCAGATGTACGCACCGTACGCCGGGTCGGCGATCGGCCAGTACTGGATGTACAACGGCGAGCACGCCCTCGTCGTCTTCGACGACCTGTCGAAGCAGGCCGTCGCGTACCGCGAGCTGTCGCTGCTGCTGCGCCGCCCACCGGGTCGTGAGGCCTATCCGGGCGACGTCTTCTACCTCCACAGCCGGCTCCTCGAGCGTGCGGCGAAGCTCTCCGACGAACTGGGTGCCGGATCGTTGACGGCGCTGCCGATCATCGAGACGAAGGCGAACGACGTCTCCGCCTACATCCC
>JAOZRW010000171.1 GCA_029939995.1 Acidimicrobiia bacterium
AGCAGAGCGACCGGTTTGGACGCCATCGACGCTCCCCGGTCGGCGTGGATCGTCAGCTGGTCCCGCTCAACATCCTGGGCTGTGATCGTGTCGGCCAACAGCCGCTCAGCAAGATGGGCCCGTTCAACGTGTGCAAGCATCCATCCTGGTGTGTACCTCGAGTAGATATCGATGATCACATACAGGTAGTAGTACGTCCACTTCGCTGGTCCCAACAGTTTCGTTATGTCCCACGACCACACCGCATTCGGACCGGCAGCAACCAACTCGGGTTTGACGTGGGCGGGGTGGGTGGCCTGGCGGCGACGCTCCGATACTTCGCCGTGTTCTCGCAGGATCCGATACATCGTCGCGGTCGATGCCAGATACACGCCGTCATCCAACAGCTTGGCGTAGACGGTGGCGGGAGCCTCATCGACATGTTCGGGTTCGTGAAGGACCCGGAGTATCTCTTTGCGTTCCACGTCGTCGAGGGCCCTGGGTTGCGTCGCCGCAATCCGGTCCGGTTTCGCAGGGGCCGGGCTCTTGCGATGCCACCGGTAATGCGTAGAGCGGGGACGACCCACCGCTTCGCACGCCGCGGTGACACCCACCAGCGGCGCCAACTCGGAGATAGCGTCGTCGATCATCGCTTCTTCTCGCCGCTCGTCGTTTGGGCGCTGTCGGTGGCGAGTTCCCCCAACAGCGCCGAGAGTTTCCCCTGCACCTCGATCACCCGACGTGCCGTCCCCAGCTCTTCTTCAAGCCGCCCGACGCGTTGGTGGAGCCGGGCGTTGTCCCGCTCAACCGGATCCAGAGGCTGGCGGCCCGGCCTCGCCGCCAACGCCGCGAGAGCGCCACGGTCGCGTTGCTTACGCCACTCCGAGATCAACGACGTATACAAACCCTCCCGCCGCAACAACGAGCCTTTGGCGTCACGCTCCAGACCCTCGTATTCGTCGAGGATCTCCAACTTGTATCTCGCCGTATACGACCGGCGCTTCGCCCGCTCCGGAACCTCAGGACTCGGATCGCCCACCCGCCCAGCACGGCCCGGCGATCGACCCTCTGCAGCAATAGACATTCAGGGATTCTCCCATCCCCACCCTCTCAACACAGTGATACACCTACACAACCCGCCTCACGAAAGGTTGACACAGAGGGTTTCGTCACGACGGACTCATCCGAGCAGCC
Organism: Acidimicrobiia bacterium; assembly: GCA_029939995.1. Lineage (GTDB taxonomy): Bacteria > Actinomycetota > Acidimicrobiia > Spongiisociales > UBA5794 > JAHEEL01. The sequence continues at coordinate 1,174 of JAOZRW010000171.1, forward strand.
CTTGTCTCTGAGTACGGACACGAGGACGTTTGTGTCATCACTGGTGGCGAAGACCCTGAGGCGGTGCGTGTCGTGCTCGACTGGTTGGATGAGTCTCGCGTTGGATCTGGTATTGGGTTCAGCTTCGAGTTCTCTGACA
>JAOZRW010000172.1 GCA_029939995.1 Acidimicrobiia bacterium
GGGAAGCGATACCGCGGAGCCGACCATCGGGAGGCAGCCGAGTACCTCGAGAGTGGTCACCGTGACTCGCGAGACGATCATCCTGGGCTCCGACTCGCGTGCCGACACTCGAGTGGTTCGCGTCGGGAGCGCCCCTGTGTTCCCGCAGGTACCGGTGATGGCACGAGCCGCGGATATCGTTGAACGCCGAAGAAAAGACACGTTGTGATGGTTGCGACAATTGCGGCTATTGCGAATATTGCGACTGGCGCGCTACGCTGCGATCAGGAGGTACCGCCGATGTCCCCGCCGATCCACTCCCAGACCTTGGATGATGAAGAGACGATTGCCGCGAGTGATCGAGCGGCGGGCTTGCTTGCCGACTACTTGCGGAGACATCCGACGCCGACTGCTCGTGTGCAACTGGTCGATGACGACTCCCCCGATCCAACGATCGTCGAGGTGCCGGCACAGGCCCTGAAGCTCTTCATCGAGATTCTCGATCATCTCAAAGACGGAGTCGGGGTGACCGTCGTCCCCGCGAACGCTGACCTCACGACTCAGCAGGCCGCCGATCTGGTCGGCGTGTCTCGCCCCTATCTCATCGATAAGATCCTGGAGCCGGCGGGACCGGTGCCGTTCCGAACGGTGGGGAGGCATCGACGCATCAAGTTCTCCGATCTCCAGACGTTTCTGCGAGCCGATGAACAGAGGAGGAAGCGGGAGGCCGATCGTGTCACCCGGATCGGTCTGGAAGCAGGACTGGACGACTGATCGTGTCGTTCCGCGTCGTCTACGACGCCTGTGCAATCTTCGGTGCACTGCAACGAAGCATCCTCGTTCGCGTGGGTCAGCGGCAGGCCTCGTTCAACCTTCGGGTGCGGCTCACGGATGAGATCCTCGGCGAGATGACGAGGAGTGTTCAGGTCGGGTACCCGGCCTTCTCAGGCGAGCAGGCACGAGGCTTGCGCAGTGCGATGCTCGGTGCGATCCCCCACCTCTTGGACGAAGATTGAGGATTCGTCCGGTTCGACTGCCGGCGTGTAGGGTCGGTTCGCATCCATTGCGAGGAGCCTCTCATGCACGGTCTGTTGGGGATCCGACGGGCCGGATGGTGGCTGCTTCTCCTCTTCTTCGTTCTCCTGTTGTCGGCTGCCGGATGTGGCTCCGATGGCGAGGCGCCGGTTCCGTCGTTCGACGCTTCCGGTACGACGGTGGTCGATCCTGTTCTCGAGGTCGGTGAGTTCGGAATCGTGGATTCGTCGGTGTTCACCGACGTGTTCCTCCCGGAGATCACTGAGGATGACATCGAGGTTCTCGAGGGCGATGCCG
>JAOZRW010000015.1 GCA_029939995.1 Acidimicrobiia bacterium
CTCGGGAATCCCAGACACCACAAGGGACACTCACCACACTATCACCCACAAACCGCGGATCCACGCTGAGGGGGAGGTGCCGACGAAGGAGGCGGAGGGGGTCGGAGCCCGTCGGTCGGACCGGTGTCTTCGGCTTCAGTCGGTGTGGGTGTCGAAGATCACCGGGTTCTTCGGGCGTTCGTCGACGGTGAGCGTGAAGACGTCGGGGCGCGCGTAGTGGCCGGTCGGATCGAAGTCGAACTTGCCGCGGGTGATCTCGCCGAGATCGAGTTCCGCGGTCAGGATCACCTCGCCGCTCCGGTCCGGTCCTGCGAGGAACGTTCCATGTGGATCGATGATGGCGCTGCCGCCGCCGATCAGCACCGTGTCGGGGTCGTCACCGTACGCGGTGTGGTAGTCGGCCGGGTAACCGGCCCGTGTGGCGTACTGGTTCGCGGAGAGCACGAAGGTCCGGCCTTCGAGGGCGATGTGCTGCATGGTCGATGCCCAGCGGTCGCGGTCGTCGACCGTCGGGGCGCACCAGATCTGCACACCCTTCCGGTAGAGAGCGGCCCGGTAGAGCGGCATGTAGTTCTCCCAGCAGATTGCCGCTCCGAGCATGCCGACCGGCGTATCGATGACGGGCATCATGGACCCGTCGCCGAAGCCCCAGATGAGTCGCTCGGCGGCGGTGGGCATGAGCTTGCGATGAACGCCGAGGAGACGGCCGTCGGGGTCGAGGAAGACGACGGAGCAGTAGAGCGTCCCGCCGTCACGTTCGATGACACCGGCGACCAGGTGCGTGCCGGCCGACGCCTCGGCGATCTGCTCGAGATCGGGGCCGGGGAGCGTGATCGCCCCGTCGGCGTATCGGCGGAACCAGTCCCGGCCTTCCTCGGTGCGACTCCCGACGACGGCGCCGAAATCGTGTCCCTTCGGGTAGCCGCCGACGAACGCCTCGGGGAAGACGACGAGATCCGCTCCAGCCCGGCGCGCATCCGATGTCAGGTCGCCGAGTTTCTCGATCGTGGCGGGGGTGTCGAATGCGATGGAACCGGCTTGTACGACCGCTGCGGTGATGGAGGACCGGGTTTCGCTCATGAGCGAACCCTACCGGAGTCCGACCGCCGCCTCGATCGTGTGACGGAAGGATTCGGGTTGGTGGGAGAAGATCTCGTTCCCGTCGTCCATCGCTCTCGAGCGATACCCGTCCCGTGCGCGCCGCGACCGCGCGGCGATGGCGGTGAAGCCGGGATCACGCGGTCGTTTCTCGGCGAGTTCGATCAGGACGGTCTGGTCGTGCTCGCTTCCGAGATCGTTTCCCAGTGTTCGGAACGGCATCACCACTGCTTCGGGAGCATGAAGCGCTTCGAGTTGGTAGCGCAGGTACTTCACCCGGCGGCGCCACCGGTGAAACGCCACGGCCGTGGGCGCCGACCGGGCGGTCTCGAACTCGATCTGGCCTTTCCGATAGGTTCGCTCCAGCCCGGACCCGATGGACTTCGGCCCCGGGCTCTGCCGCATCACATACTGCCAGCGGGTGATGATGGCGCCGATGCGATCGAGCACGTCCGTTCGAGTCGTTCGCTCGAAGCCGTCCATGATCCGGGCGTGCTCGGCGATCAGGACGGCGAGTGTCGCGTCGTCCGCTCCCAGGTCGCGGGCCGTCTCGATCACGACGAACGCGTCGCGTGCCGGGGCCAGGAGACGGGCCGTATCGCGAAGCGCGGCGTTCTCCGTGCGGTAGGTGTTGGTTCCGATCGACCGTCTGGCGAGACGCAGGTAGGCGCGGAGGCGCTTGATTCCCGTCCGCGCGCGATGCACCGCATCGTCGATGTCGTCGGTCGCGGCGATGAGCGCGGGGAGAGACTCCAGTCGCTCGAGCTCGACGGTTGCGAGGTCGTTCATTCGTTTCCTAGCGGCGGGATCTGGGCGAAGTCGTCGTCGGTGAGGTCGTCGACCGATCCGGAGGGTACCGGTCTGTAGCCGGAGAGCACGGCTTCCTGGATACCGGGCTCGGGTGCCAGGAGATCCAGGATCCTGGTTCCGTTGATCGATCCGTCCCCTCCGCCGATGCGCCACTGCTGGGCGGTCGTCTCGACGTCGCGGACCCGTCGGACACCGCTCGACGGGAACCCTTCCTGGCTCAGTACGGCGACGGCGTATCGCCAGGTTGCCGGATCACCGGGGCCGAAGAGCGTCTTCGAGATCCGGGCCGTCACACGTCCCTTATCGGAGAAGACGAGCACCTTGAACGTCGGTTCGGTCTCGGTGACGGACCCGTCCGGTTCCGCCACGTAGAGCGCCGGGAACCATCCTTCGATCGTGAGCGCTCGATCCCATCCCGAACCCGGCTCCCAGGAGGCGTTCCGTCCGGGGAGGAACCGGTGTGCCCCGGCGTCCGTGTCCGGATCGGTGTCCACGTAGACGTCGAACGTCTGGATGGAGAGACCGTTCGGGCTGTCCCACGGATTGAGGATCGGGGCGAGAACGTCGAACGTGAACACGAGATCGTCTCCCGACTCCCCGACGGTGAACGCCGTCAGGTCGTAGGAGCCCGGAGTGAACACCGGGTCGGTCGGATAGGTGTACCCGCCGGGTCCGTGATCGTCCCCTTCGGGATCGGTGGCTTCGAAGGCCACCTGAACGTTGGAGATGTCGGGGACGAGCATGACGCCGGGGCCCTCCTCCGGGAAGAGCGAGCCCTCCGGCCCCCCCTGCCGATCGACGACGCGGAATCGCACGCGATCGCCGGTCTCGATGGGGCCGAGAGACGCGAGGGGAACCGAGAACTCGATGCTCGTGCCGTCGAACCCCGCGTCGAGCGATTCGGGGGTCACGAGCACACCGGGCTCGGCGATGCCGTTGCCGGAGCCCAGGGGCGGGAGGGGACCCGGACCCCGCACCACCACCGGGTCGGTGCCGCGCCACGACAGCACGTGGCTCGCCTCGAAGCCGAGCACAGCCCCCTCGACGGTGAGCCCTCGAGAGGTGGCGGCGCCGGGTGCGTCCAGATACAGATCGAATCCCGCTCCTTCGTCTCCGAGGACTTCGGCCCGGTAGTCGACGCGGATCTGCAGCCGATCCCGGTCGTAGAGCCAGCGGTAGGCCGAGAACGGTCCTGCGTCGAACTCATAGAGCCCTGCGGATTCCCAGTCCGCGGCGGCGACCTCGGCGTCGATCTCGACCCTCCCCGTCTCGTCGGCCGATCGGTCGGGGGCGACGGTGGGACTCGGGACGATGGGAGTGCGGACGAACGCCGGCCGTTCCATCCCGAGGGAGTCGTAGACGCGGCCGAGCAGTTCACGGTAGGCGCCGTCGAAGTATGCGTCGTCGCCGGAGTTCTGGTCCGACCCGTACCACCAGAACCAGTCGGAGCCCTCGGCGAAGAGCAGATTCTCGTAGGCGGCGGCGAGCTGTTCCGAGGAGACGGAACCCTCCTTGACCGCTTCCGCATAGTCCCGCCGGGTCATCCACAGGGCGTCCCACGCGGTGGCTTCCTCCGGTTCGCCGATCCATGTGGCGAAGTTCGGCTGGAACCACGAAGCGGGGAAGACGTCCGGAAGGGGAGCGACGTCGTCGCTGAACGCGTCGAGAAGCTCGCCCGGCGTCACCGTGGTCACGAAGTCCGAGGTGCTCAGGTTCTCGTACAGGGCGTTGAGGAAGTCCTTGCCGTCGTTGTCGTAGTGCTCCCACGCGTTCTCGCCGTCGACGACGATCGTCACGACCTTGGGCCCCTCGACCCCGAGCTCGTCGAGCCGGTCTCGTGCGTGTCTGAGCCGACCCATGAAGTCGTCGGCCGCCGCCCCTCCGGACATCCCGGAATACTCGAATCCGATCAGGTCCGAGATCGTGACGTCGCGGAAGAAGATCGGAAGGTCCGGGTTCCTGGTGTGCTGTGCCGCGTACATGCGGTACAGCACGTCGGCGTCGACCACGGTGCCGGTCGAATCCCGCTCGAACGAGCCGAGACCGAGCGTTTGTCCGAGCACGTCCTCACCGGTGGCGATCCACTCCACACCCTCGCCGGCCCAGATGGACGTGACCTCCTGGGCGACGGCCCCTTCTGCCGGCCACATGCCTGCGGGGCGGCGACCGAGGAGTCGTTCGGCGACGTCCAATCCCCGCGTGACCTGCTCGCGAGCGTCGAGGGGCTCGCGGAACCGTTCGTTCGGCATGATCGCCGTCGGATCGCCGACCAGGGCGAGATTGGTGTCCGAGATGAGGGGGAGGATCGGGTGGGCGAGCGGCGTGGTCGTGACTTCGATCTGGCCCTGTTCCCAGAGCTTCTTGTGGACGGCGAACGTGCCGGCGACGGCTTCGAGATGCGCTTCCAGGATCGGCTGCTTGTCTCCTTCGGTGAAGTCGCGTCCGCGATCGGCGATGCCGCTGAGCGGATCGGCGGTGAGGAGGTCCGGATCCGTCCACGCAAGATTGAAGAGAACCTGAAGGTCCCGGTAGTCCTTCGTCTCGAACTCCCCCCCGGCGGCTCGCAGATCCGCCAGTTCCTGATATCGGGGGAACCGGGCGATGATCCTCGGGTTCACGTCGAAGAAGCGATCGAGGAGGAACGTCTTCTCGTCGGCGGTCAATTCGTCCGCCGGGATCTCCGTGTGCACCCAGTAGGAGTCCCGGGTTCCGTTGAGGATGTCCTCGAGTTGGAGAAGGAGAACCGGTGTGAGGTTGAACGACACGTGGACGTCCGGGTAGCGGCCGACGAGCTCGGCCATGTCCCGGTAGTCCTTCGCCGCGTGGAGACGCACCCACGGGCGGGTGACGACACCGTCCGCGTCTTTCGGGTAGAGGGGCTGATGCTGGTGCCACAGCAGCACGAGGTAGAACCCGTCTTCGTCCAGCGGCGGGCGGTGAGCCGTCGTGGTGGTCGTCGTGCCGTCGTCGCTCCCCGGTGGTCGTGTGGTGGGGGTGGTGGTCGTTTCGTTCCCGCCGGACGTGCATGCGGTGATGACGAGGGCCAGGGAGAGGGCGGCAACCGAGAGCAGTCTCCTGGACATCGTCACCCGCTCAGGCCCAGTTCGGTCAGGTAGGCGTCGGAGGACGGTTCCCGGCCGAGGAACGCCCGAAGGTGCTCGATCGCATCCCTCGAGTAGCCGCGGGCGAGGACCTCGCGCCGGTAGCGTTCCCCCACTTCGGGATCGAGGACGCCGGCATCCGAGAACACGGAGAACATGTCGTCGCCGTACACCTTCGCCCACTGGTACCCGTAGTAGCCGGCATCGTATCCGCCCATCAGGTGGCCGAACGAGGCGGCGAAGTGCGTGCCCTCGTGATACGGGATGAGCGTCAGGGCGAATGCCTCGCGTGTGGCCCGCTCGACGTCGACGTCGCCGTGCCCGGTGTGGATCGCCAGGTCGAACTTCCCGAGGAAGGCCTGACGCAGGGTCGAGAGGGCGATGTTCTGATCGCGGGCGGCGACGAGACGCTCGACGAGATCTGTAGGGATCGTCTCTCCGGTTTCGAAGTGGGTTGCGAATCGCTGGAGAACCTCCGGCTCCCACATCCAGTGTTCCATGATCTGAGACGGCGCCTCGACGAAGTCCCACTCGGTGTCGTATCCGGCGAATCGGGGGTGATCGACCTCGGTCAGACAGAAGTGGAGGACGTGACCGAACTCGTGGAACAGTGTCAGGGCTTCGTCGTGCTTGAGCAGAGACGGCGTTCCCGGTCCCGGTTTCGTGAAGTTGGCCACCACGGCTGCGACCGGCGGGCGATAGGTTCCATCGCCCTGTCGCATGCCGCCGGTGATCGAGAAGCAGGCGGCGTGGCCGAACTTGCCGTCTCGCGGGAACAGATCGGCGTAGAAGTAGGCGATCGGCTCGCTCTCGCCGCGATTCCTGATCTCGAACAGATCCACGTCCTCGTGCCACGCGCGGGCATCGGCGACCTTGCGGTACTCCAACCCGAAGACGTTCCCGGTGACGTCGAACATGCCGTCGATCACGGCTTCGAGCGGGAAGTACTCCGCGACCTCGTTCTGATCGATCCCGTAGTTCTGCTTCCGCTGCTGGGTGTGGAGATACAGCCAGTCCCAGGCCTCGATCGACCCGCCGCCGAGGTCCTCAGATCCGAACTCCTGGAGCGCGGCGAGCTCGTCCCTTCCCCGCTCGGTGAGCCCCGGGATGATCGACTCATAGAGGTCTTCGACGGCTTCCGGCTCGGCCATCTTGATCTCCATCGAGTACCGGGCCCAGGTGTCGTAGCCGAGCAACGCGGCGATCTCCTCCCGGATGGCGACGGCCTCTGCGAGCAGGGGCATGTTCTCGTCCGCCGCCCGGTTCCAGAACTTGAACTGCATCCGTCTGCGCAACTCCCGGTTCTCAGCCTGCTCGATGAACGGGATGTAGTCCGGGTAGCTCATCGAGACACGGAACGTACCTTCGGTCGCTCCCGGCTGGAGGCCTTCGATGTACGAGTCGGGGAGACCGGCCAGTTCGTCGCGGGTCATCTCGATCCCGTCGTCCCACTCGTCGAGGTTGCTCGAGAAGGCGACCTGCAGCTCGATGAGTCGCTGATGGAGCTCTCGCATCCGGATGCGGTCGGCCTCGTCGAGATCGTGGCCTGCCCGGCGCAGATCGCGAAGCCAGAACTCGAGGTTCCGGGCTTCGAGGCCCTCCAGACCCTGTGCCTCCTCTGTTTTCGCGTAGGCGCGGATCGCGGCGGCAAGATCGTCGCGCATGATGAGGTCGGAGCCCCACTTCGCCAGGCGCTCCTCCATCGCAACCGCGGCGGACCGCACTTCGGCATCCGGGTGAACCCGCGCCATGAACGCTCCGCGGCCCGAAGCGTCGTGGATGAGGACGTACGCGTCGTCGAGGGGCGCCATCGTGTTGGCGTAGGTCCTCGGGCCGGCGATCGCGACCATCGCATCGATGGCGGAATCCGCTTCGGCGATGGCGGATTCGACGATGTCGGTGACGGATCGAGCGGTGACGGCGGTGTAATCGTGCAGCATGGACGCGAGGGTACCGGCGATCGGTGTTTGGCCGACGAGTGCGGGGCCGGGTCAGCCCCCGGACGGGGACACGTCGAAGAGGATGGGCCGGTGAGCGGGTCCGAGGTCCGGGCCGACCAGCCGGTACGGAACGGTGATCGCTCCCTTGTAGAGGGCGTGATCGACGGGGATGCCGGTGTAATCGCCGATCAGCGGCCAGTCGAACGACGGCCAGGTCGCGGCGTACCCGAAACCGTCCTCGGAGTTCGTCAGCTCTTCGGAGAGCAGCCGGAAGGCGTACGACCATCTCGTGGCATCCAGGTTGCCGGCGATGACGACCGGGCCTTCGATCTGCCGGATCGCGGCGTTGACGGCGGTGAACCGTTCGATACGCCGGTCCGCCTGCGTTGCCGATCCGGGGGCGGGGATCGCGAGGCCGATGATCGTGAGCGTCATCTCGCCGTTCGAGACATCGACGGAGAAGTCGGCTCCTGAGATCGGCAGGCGCGGCGCTGCGGTGGTCGTGTGCCGGACCAGGACGACGGGGGACCCGTGGGCATCGTCGGCGACCGGGACCGGAACGATACGATACGGCGCGTCGCCGTCTGCGAGCGTCCCCTCCCAGTCCCCCGTCGCGCGGTGGAGCAATGCCACGTCGGCCTCCGTGGAGTCGATCCAAGCGAGCACCTCTGCCCGGTTGCTGGGGGAGTCGCCGGCGTCGAGGCTCACGACCCGTATCCGTGCGCCCGACGCGACCTCGTCCTGGGAAGAGAGCCACATCGGTGCCAGCAGAGCCGCGTTGACGATGGCGGCCAGGAGGAAGACGGCCGAGATGGCCCGTCGGAAGACGAAACCGTAGACGATCGCGACCACCAGCAGGACTGTGAGGAAGGGGAATCGCCAGTCGGCCGTGCGATCGAACCCCCACCACGTGGCGCCGAAGAACCCGGCGACGGTTCCGAACGTGGCCAGAGTTCCGATGAGGAACAGCGACGCGGAAGCGAGTTTTCGCCCGGTTCCGGTCTCGACGGTTCTACGTGATGACATCAGCTCCCAAGAGCGTAGAAGAATCCGTCGCGAGATCCCACATACATGCGGCCGTTCCAGACTGCAGGCGTGGATTCCACACACGCTCCGGAGCCGACCACCGTGTCCCACATCTGCCGTGGGGACCGGGGCGTCGACAGATCGTAGGCCCGGAAGCCCGAGTGGTTCGTGAGGCAATCGATGCCGACCACGAGAGTCTCGTCGACGATGACGGGCGAGGACCAGGCGTTGCCGCCGACGAAGTCCTTCCAGACGATGTCGCCGGTTTCGGTGTCGACGGCGAGCAGATCGCCGGAGTCCGTGGCGACGAAGAGAAGCCCGGCGTCGACGTAGAGCGCCGGCGTCGCCCACGCGCCGGCGTCCTGGCCCCGGGCCGCGGACAGGTCGACCGACCACATGACCGGGTCGTCGGGATTGTCGGGGTCGAGCTTGAACAGATCCCCCACCTCTCGGACGCGTCGCGCCGCGGTGTTGTTGATCTTCGCCGTGTCGGCGTGGGAGACGATGTAGAGGTACCCCTCACGGTCGATGCTGATCGTCGCGTCGGTGTCGTCGCCGTCCCAGAAGTCGAGGAAGATCTCACCGTTGCCGTTCTCGATGTCGGTGAGATCGACGCCGACGACCCTCCCGGCGGATGTCGTGAAGTAGGCGCGTTGTTCGAACACGGCCGTCGAGTTCTCAACCGAGTGCTGTCTGCCGAAGATCTCCTGGAGCTCTTCGGTCCACGCGGGGATCTCGTACACGACCTGGGGATCGACGGTGACCTTCCCGTCCGCGTCGTAGCCGCGGTTGAGTTTGACGGCGAACCACCACGAGTTCTCGCCGCCCTCGTACATCATGTCGTCGATGATGACGGGGTTCGAGTCCCAGTCGTCGTTCCACATGCCTTCAACCGACTTGGCGTGGAGCGACCACACCTCGTAGGGCTCGTCCGCGTCGAGTGCGATGATCCGGAACCGGGGATCGCGAGAGCCCGTGTAGAGGAGCGGATAGCCGTCGGGATCGAGGGTGACGGATCCCTTGATGATGTCTCCCATGTCGAAGTCGGGCCGTGTGCGCTCACCGGTGTCGGCGTTCACGAAGTGGATGGCTTTGTCGTAGGCGCCGAAGATGACCTCGGTGATCCCGTCCGGCCGCTCCCACACGACGGGCTGGCCCGTCCATCCGCTTCCGCACCAGACCTTCGGCTCTTTCCCGACCGGAGACTGGCCGCACATCTGTTTGTCGGGGAATCTCCAGAGCTGTTCCGGTGCGGTGGTCGGCACCGGGCCCGAACCGAAGTAGGTGCGTGTCGGGTTGCCGCGGAACATCGTCAATCCGACGACCTCGCCCCACGGTTCGCCGACGCTCTCCGGTGGAACGACGCCCTCGGGCCGTTGCGGGACCGTCGTCGTGGACGAGGGCGCGGTCGTGGTCGCACCGGTCTCCGGGTCGGAGGTGGAGACTCCGGGGAGCGTGGTGACGGGGGCGAAGGTCGTGCCGGGAGCCCCCGGGTCGGCGGGAACGACGTCGGCACCCGAGACGCAGGCGGCGGCGAGGACGGCGAGAGCGGTCGCGATCAGGAGAAGTCGTGGCATCGCCGCGAGTGTAGGGAACGCCTGGTTTTCTGAAGCACGGTTCGGACCGTATGCTCGATGGATGCCTTCGCTGCCGCCACGCCTCGAGCCGATCATGATCGAGGCTCGTCGGGTGTCAAAGGCGGATCCTTTCCTGATGTCCGGCGCGATCGCGTACAACGTGTTCTTCGCCCTCGTCCCTCTTGCGTTCGCCGCCGTCGCCGGGCTTTCGATGCTCGCCGCCGGAACCGACGTGCTCGCCTGGCTCGAAGGGCTCGTCGCCGAGGGTCTTCCCAGCGAGATCGCCGACTTCGTCTCCGGATCGGTCAGCGATTCGCTCGAAGCGCTGACCGGTATGGGGACGGTCGTCGTGGTCCTGTCGCTGCTGGTGGCGCTCTGGTCCGGCTCCCGAGCGGTGTACGCCGTCCAGAAGTCGCTCCGGCTCATCGAGGGCGTCGAAAAGCGTCGCGCATACTGGCAGGCGCGGGGGCTCGGGATTCTCTTCACGCTGGGCGCGGGAGTGGCCCTCGTCGTCGCGTACGTCGTTCTGCTGTTCGGCGGGTGGGTGGTCGAGGTCCTCGACCGCGCCGGCCTCGAAGTTGCGCCGGTGACCACCATCTCCGGGTTCGTGATCGCGATCTGGGCGGCCGGTGTCCTGTTCGCTATCTACCGTTGGGGGATCTCCGTTCCCGTCCCCCGGCCGCTCGTCTCGGCGGTCACGGTGACCGCCGCGCTGGTATTCGTCACGTGGCTGGGCGCGATCCTCGTCCCGACACTCGGCGGAGGAACCGTGGCGGCGTTGGGTACGGTCGGGGTCATCCTCGTCTGGTCCTACGTCGTCGGATTCGTGGTGATCGTGACTCCGACGGCCGTCGCGACGGTCGAGATGATCATCCGGGGGTCGCGTTCTTGAGCCGGGACGGCACGACGGTCGACACGCGCCCGGGATTGTGGCTGCTCGTCCGCACACTTCGCTCCTACCCCCGCGATGCCACCATCGCGATCGCAGGCGCTCTGGTGTGGATGGGCGCCGTCGTAGCGTTGCCGTACGTCACCAAGACGATCATCGACCAGTCGATCGTGGGTGGCCGTCGCGAGGTGATGGCTCCACTCATCGCCTTGCTGATCGGCATCGGGTTCGTGCAGGCGGTCGCCATGGGCGTCCGGCGATACTTCGGGTTCCGACTCTCGTACCGGGCCGAGGCCGATCTGCGCGATCGGATGTTCGGACACATCCAGCGTCTCGCGTTCTCGTTCCACGATGTGACGCCCACCGGCCAGTTGATGGCGCGATCGTCGTCGGACCTCTCCCAGATCCGTTTGATCCTGATGATGCTGCCCATCGTGATCGCGAACATCGCCATGTTCTTCACCGTGATCATGGTTCTCATCCTGATCGATCCGGTCCTCGGATTGGTCGCGTCGCTCACCGCACCGGCCCTCGTGCTGAACGCCAACACGCTGGCCCGCCGCATCATCCGGCTGTCGTTCAGCGTGCAGCAGAAGCTCGCGGATCTCGCCGAGGTCGTGGAGGAGAGCGTTGCCGGGATCGAGATCGTCAAAGCGTACGGGCAGGAACGCCGGGAAGAGCAGCGATTGAACGAAGCGGCACTTGCGATATACGAGGACACGATCCAGATCGCCCGCTACCGATCCCGGTTCGCTCCGCTGTTCGAACTGATCCCCTCCTTCGGCACCGTCGCCGTGCTGTGGGTCGGAGGGATCCGGGTCATCGACGGAGCGTTGTCACCGGGGGAGTTCGTCGCGTTCACCCAGTACCTCGCCGTCCTCGTCCTGCCGCTCATGATCACCGGATGGTTCTTCGCCAACCTTCCGCGAGCGACGGCGTCGGCGTCGCGCATCGAGAGGCTGCTCTCCACCGATCCGGTCATCGAGGACCCGCCGGAACCGGTTCCGCTCCCCGCCGGGCCCGGGGAGATCCGATTCGAAGGCGTGCGATTCTCCTACCCCGAGGGTGGTCCGGTTCTCGAAGGCGTCGATCTCCTGATCCCCGGAGGGTCGGCGGTGGCGCTCGTCGGGGCGACCGGTTCGGGCAAGACGACGATCGCCAATCTCGTGCCGCGCTTCTACGACGTGGATGAAGGCTCTGTGATGCTCGACGGCGTCGACGTCCGGGATCTACGCCTCGACGATCTCCGCTCCGAGGTGGCGTTCGTGTTCCAGGAGACGTTCCTGTTCTCCTCCACGATCGGTGAGAACATCCTCGTCGGAGACCCCGAAGCCGACGATCTCCGTGTGCGCGCCGCCGCCCGACTCGCCCAGGCCCACGAGTTCATCTGCTCCATGCCGGACGGCTACGACACCGTCGTCGGGGAGCGAGGGGCGACGCTCTCGGGCGGCCAGCGACAGCGGATCGCGCTCGCGCGCAGCGTGCTGCGCGATCCGCGGATCCTCATCCTGGACGATGCCACGTCGTCCGTCGATGCCGTGATCGAGTCCGAGATCCAGGAAGCCCTGCGACGCGTCATGGCCGGCAGGACGACGCTGATCATCGCCCACAGGACCTCCACGCTGGCGCTCGCCGATCTCGTCGTGTTCGTCGAAGCCGGAAGGATCGCCGGCGTGGGGACCCACGAGGAACTGCTGTCGACCGTGCCGCGGTACGGGGAGGTCCTTGCACAGGACGAGGACCACGCGACGGGCGGTGCCCCATGAGATACATGCAGCACGCCGGCGACTACGTCGTCGAAGACCGCCGTCGGCTGCTCACCCGGGCAGCCCGTCTGGGTCGGAACCTGCGCTTTCCGGCGATCGGCGCCCTGGCGGCCGCCGTGGTCGGAACCGCAGCGAGGCTCGCCGGCCCGCTCACCGTTCGCGCCGGCATCGACGACGGAATCGCGCAAGGGGACAAGGCGATGGTCACGCGTGCCGCGCTCGTGTTCATCGTCCTTCTCCTGATCCAGTACGTCTTCGTCGTGATCTCGAGGTACGGGATCGCATGGGTCGGGGAGCAGTACCTGCTGAAACTGCGCGGCATCGTGTTCAAGCATCTCATCCGATCGGACACGGCGTTCTTCTCGCGATCGAAGAGCGGCGTGCTCGTCAGCAGGATGACGTCGGACATCGAGTCGCTCCAGGAATTCGCAGGCGACGGTGCCGTCATGGCCCTCTCGAACACGCTGACGGTCATCGGGGTTGCAGTCGCGATGGTGCTCGTCGACGTGCCGATGGCGCTGGCCACGTTCGCCGTCGTCGCCGTCCTCATCGCCGTGTCCGTCGTCTTCCAACGCCAGGCGGCCAAGGCGTACGAGCAGGTCCGGGAACGCATCGGCCGGGTGCTCGCCGGGCTTCAGGAGGGGATAGCCGGGGTTCGCGTCGTGCAGGCGTTCACCCAGGAGCAGGTGCAGGCGGCGTCGTTCGGGAGGGTCAACGAAGCCCACTACCGGGCGAACATGGGCGCGGCGAGCGCGATCTCCTGGTACTTCCCGACGGTCGGCTTCCTCCGTGTCGTCGCCCTCGCCGCCGTGCTGGCCATCGGCGGCACACGTGTGATGAGCGGATCGCTGACGTTCGGAACTCTCGTCGTGTTCCTGCTGTACCTCGATTGGTTCTTCCAGCCGATCGTGAACCTCGCCAACGTGTACAACCTCCTCCAGGCTGCGATCGCCGCTCTCGGGAAGCTCTTCGGACTGCTCGACGTCGAGGCCGAGATCTCCGAGCGCCCCGGAGCGTACGATCTCGCGACGCCGGTCACGGGAGCCGTGACGCTCGAGGACGTGACGTTCGGCTACGACGACGCGGTGACGGTCCTTCACAACGTCTCCTTGGAGATCCCTCCCGGGCAACGGCTCGCGGTGGTGGGGGAGACCGGCGCCGGCAAGTCGACGATCGCCAAGCTCGTGCTGCGCTTCTACGACCCGCAGCAGGGCGTCGTCGCGATCGACGGTGCCGATCTCCGCGACCTCACGATCGACTCGCGGACGGACGCCGTCGCCCTCATCCCCCAGGACGGGTTCCTCTTCAACGGCACGTTGATGGACAATCTCACGTACGGCGCGCCGGAAGCCACGGTGGACGACGTCTGGGACGTGTTGCGGGCGATGGGCATCGATCAGTGGATCCGCGGCCTCCCCGACGGCCTCGATACGGAGGTGCGGGAGCGCGGCAGCCGGTTCTCGTCGGGGGAGCGGCAGCTGATCGCCCTCGGCCGGGCGTTCCTCAGCGACCCGGCGATCATCGTGCTCGACGAAGCGACGTCGAACCTCGATCCGGAGACCGAGGTGGAAGTGGAAGGAGCGCTGCGGGTGCTGCTCGCCGGGCGTACGGCGGTCGTGATCGCCCACCGGCTCCGATCGGCCGAGCGCGCCGACCGGGTGATCATGATCGACGACGGGCGCATCATCGCCGACGGGCGCCACAGCGAACTCGTCGAGACCAGCCCCGAGTACCGTCGACTCGTGGAAGTGTGGGAGAGAGGGATCGCATGAACGACGAATACCTGGCCGAGTTCGAAGAAGAGAATGGGTACCTGAACTTCGCGTCGGTGGGGCCCGCGTCGAGATCCGCACGGCGTGCGGCCTGCGAGCTTCACGACGAGATCGCGCGAGGCGGCGGCTCGGCGGTCGGGATCCTCGTGCCGGCGTACGAGGAGGCCCGGGCGGTGATCGCCCGCGGGCTCGGCGTCGAAGACGGTTTCGCCACATCGGTGCCGACGACGAGCTCCGGCATCATGCAGATCGCCTTCGGGCTCGTCGGATCGGGTGGCAACGTCGTCGTTCCCGCACACGAGTTCCCCGCGAACCGTTACCCGTGGCTTCGCGCGGAGGCCGTTGGGGGACCGCAGGTGCGCGTCGTCGAAGTTCCTGATAGGCGTGTGACCCCGGCGGCGCTCGCAGATGCCATCGACGCAGACACGCGTCTCGTTGCCGTCAGCCTCGTCGACTACATGACGGGGTTCCGGGCCGACGTCGATGCAATCGCCGACGCAGCCGGTGACGCCCTGGTGCTCGTCGACGGGATCCAGGGCCTCGGCGCGGTCGCGACGGGTCTCGGGAGGGCCGACGTGTTCGTGGCCGGAGGCCAGAAGTGGCTGCGGGCCGGCTTCTCCACGGGCGTGATGGGAGTGTCGGCCCGGGCGTTGGAACGGCTGGCTCCCACACTGACGGGCTGGTGGAGCGTCGAGCACAAGGACGGCTTCGAGATCCCGCCGCCTCACCGCCCCCTGGCGACGGCGGACCGGTTCCTCGAAGGTTCGCCGAATCTTCCGGGAGCCGTCGCGGCGGCGGCTGCGCTCACGGTGGTCGAAACCGGAGGGATCGCGGCGGTCGAAGCTGCGGTTCTCGAACGATCCGGAGCCGTGCTGGAGATCGCCCGTTCGGTCGGTGCGGACGTGATCGCCCCGTGGGCTTCGGACCGGGAGCGTGCCGGCATCGTCACGTTCCGGATCCCGGGCGTGGATGCCGTCTCAGCCGTTGCCGGCCTGGCGGACTCCGGCTTCGTCGTTTCCGAGCGGAACGGGTGGATCCGGGTGTCGCCGCATGCGACGACGCCGCTGGACGTCATCGATGCGTTCGGGGATGCGCTGCGAGATCAGGTGCGGAACGCCTGACCGGCGACGACGAACCCGCCACCCGACCGCCACAGATCGTCGATCTCCCACTCGGTGGCCTCGAGGATCTCGACGGTGGGCTGATTGAGCCTGCATCCCCCCGCCACCCGTCCCCACAGTGGATTGATCCGGTCCTGCCACCGGGCGGTCCGATCGTGCTGGGACCGGACGTGCTCGAGGAATCGGAGGACGCCTCCGGGACGGACGACCCGGTGGACCTCGTCGAGCGCGCGTATCGGATCGGGGATCGTGCAGAGAGCGAACGCGATGATCGCCGCATCGAACGCGGCATCGACGAACGGCAGGTTCTCAGCGTCCCCCTGGTACAGATGCAGCGGTACGGATGATTCCTTCGCACGGCCGACGAGCCTGGCGAGCATGTGCCGGTCGGGCTCCACGGCGTGAACTTCGTCGGCGGTCGGGGGATACAGCGGCACGTTGAGGCCTGTGCCGGCGGCTATCTCGAGGACCTTCCCGGTCACTCCTTCCATCATCCTCCGGCGCTGGTCGCGGACTCCCGCCCGCTCGGTGGGAGCGAGCACCGTGTCGTAGATCCGGGCGAGGAACGGATGATTCACCGGATCGACCACCTGCACCCGTCGGATCGCAGCGACCCGGGCCTCTTCACGATCTACGCCCCGTTCACCGCATCCCGCCAGGCGAGCCAGGGCTTCACCGGTTCGAGATCGAGATCGGGCCCGGTTACACCGAGCGTGAATTCGGTCACTCCGAGGGCCCGGAAGTCGTTCGCCTCGTCGATCTGGGCGGGCTTCACGCCGATCGACCGGTCGATAGTCGACGCGTCGCGCCCGACCTTCGCTCCCCACTCGTCGAGGATGGCGCTCTTACGCGAGATCGTCTCGAGATCGCCGAACGTGTGCCACACGTCGGCATGCTCGGCGACGATCCGCAGCGTCACCTTCTCGCCGCCACCTCCGATCAGGATCGGAATGTGGCGGGTCGGCGGCGGATCGAGTTTCGCCATGCGACTCACGATGCGCGGCATCGCCGAATCGAGATCGGCGAGACGGCTTCGCGCGGTGCCGAAGTCGTAGCCGTACTCGACGTAGTCCTTCTCGAACCATCCGGATCCGATACCGAGGATCAGACGGCCGCTCGAGATGTGATCGACCGTGCGGGCCATGTCGGCGAGCAACTCGGGGTTCCGGTACGAGTTGCACGTGACGAGGGCGCCGAACTGGATCCGGTCGGTCTGCTCCGCCCAGGCTCCGAGCATCGTCCAGCACTCGAAGTGCTTCCCGGCGTTGGGATCCGGGTCCCCGCCGTACAGCGGGAAGAAGTGGTCCCAGTTGTACACGACGTCGATGCCCATGTCCTCAGCATTCATGACGGCGGTACGGATGTCGGCGTAGTCGGTGTGCTGCGGATGGACTTGGACGGCGATCCTGACCGGCTTCATCACTACCTCCCGGAACGTGTGACGCCGATCGTATCGCCTCCCGGGACGCTGCAGAGCGCCGGTAAGCTCCCGGGCCATGGAGATCATCACGCGCCCCATCAGGCGAGACGAAGCGATCAGCTTTCGCGCCGCCGTCTCTGCGGGGTTCGGAGACGACTTCGACGGGACCACGATGCCGGAGGAGTGGTTCCTCGAACTGTTCCCGAGAGACAGGACGGTCGCCGCCTTCGATGGGGAGGTCATCGTCGGGACGCTCGGCGCCTTCCCCTTCAACGTGACCGTACCCGGCGGAGCGAACGTACCCATGGCCGGTACGACGGTTGTGACCGTTGCCCCCACACACACCAGACGGGGCATCCTGACGGGCATGATGCGAGACCACCTCGCCGACACGATCAATCGGGGGGAACCGCTGGCAGGCCTGTGGGCATCCGAGAGCGTCATCTACGGTCGGTACGGGTTCGGCGTGGCGACAGAGAATGAGGAGATCGAGTTCCACCAAACGCGAGTTGATGTGAGAGGCGAACACGGTGATGTGCGTCTGATCGATACCGATGAGGCGCGGGATCTGCTCCCTGGGTTGTACGACGCCGTTCGATCGCAGACACCCGGAATGCTCACCCGCGATGACACCTGGTGGAAGATCGAGGTTCTCTTCGATCCGGAGAAGCACCGCAACGGGTTCTCGTCCCAGCGCTACGTTGTCCACGAGACGGACGGGGTCCCGGACGGGTACGGCATCTACCGGCAGAAGGGCGATTGGTCAACGGGCTTCCCGAACGGAACGGTGCGCGTGAGGGAGGTCATCGCTACGTCGACGCCGGCCCACACGGGGATCTGGCAATTCCTGACGAGCATCGATCTCTTCCCGAACATCCGGTACTGGAACCTCCCGGTTGCAGATCCCCTCCGATGGAAGGTCCCCGATCACAGGAGGATCATGCGGAAACGGTGGGACGCCCTCCACCTCCGGATCCTCGACGTGAAGGATGCCCTCGAGGCACGCACCTACGGGACGGATGGCACCGTGCGGTTCTCCGTCGATGATGCCTTCGTGCCCGAAGTCGGCGGGTCGTTCGAACTCGCGGTGCTCGACGGCCGCGGCGTGTGTGAACGCGTCGACGGCCCGGATGTCGGCGTCCGGATGAGCATCGGCGAACTCTCGAGCCTCTACCTGGGGGCCGGCGACATCCATGCCATGGCGGAGGCGGGCGTGGTCGAAGGCGACGCCGACGCCATCCGGCTGCTCGGCCGTATGTTCCGCGGTGACGCCGCGCCGTGGTGCGAGGAGGTGTTCTGACTTGTCCGGGAACGAACCCGGAGGGGGGAGCGTTGTACCGGTGAGCGACGGTTCGTCGGGGCGGTTTCGGTCTTCCCCACTCCCACTCGTTCCCGCCCCGGCGGACCCGCTCGCCAAACCGCCTCGTTCCCCGTTTCACTGCCGTACAATGGCACTATCTCGATAGTGGAAATCCGGGGAGCGCAGCACCATGACCACCGTTGACATCGACCTTGGAGCCTACGAGCTCGGCTGGTCCGACGAAGAAGACTACGTGTACAAGCCCGAGAAAGGGCTGAACGAGCAGATCATCCGCGACATGTCCCGGATGAAGCATGAACCCGAGTGGATGCTCGACTTCCGGCTCAAGTCCTACCGGCGGTTCCTGAAGAAGCCGATGCCCGCATGGGTCGGCGACGGAGCACTCGACGGGATCGACTTCGACGACATCTACTACTACATCAAGCCGACCGAGGGCCAGGTGCAGGACTGGGACATGGTCCCGGACTCCATCAAGGAGACCTACGAGAAGCTCGGGATCCCCGAGGCCGAACGCAAGTACCTGGCCGGGGTCACCGCACAGTACGAGAGCGAAGTCGTCTACCACCGCAACCGCGAGGACCTCGAAGGGCTCGGGGTGCTCTTCACCGACATGGACACCGCGGTGCGCGAGTATCCCGACATCGTCCGTGAGTACTTCGGGACCATCATCCCGCCGAGCGACAACAAGTTCGCTGCGCTCAACTCGGCCGTTTGGTCCGGAGGCTCGTTCATCTACGTGCCGCCGGGTGTGCACCTCGACGAGCCGCTCCAGGCCTACTTCCGCATCAACGCCGAGAACATGGGCCAGTTCGAGCGGACGCTGATCATCGTCGACGAAGGCGCGTTCGTGCACTACGTCGAGGGGTGCTCCGCTCCGGTCTACTCGTCGGACTCGCTCCATTCGGCCGTCGTCGAGATCATCGTCAAAGAGGGCGGTCGTGCCCGGTACTCGACGATCCAGAACTGGTCGAACAACGTGTACAACCTGGTGACCAAGCGCGCCGCCGCGTACAGGAACGCGACGATGGAGTGGATCGACGGCAACCTCGGCAGCAAGTTCACGGCGAAGTACCCGGCCGTGTGGCTCATGGAGGAGGGGGCTCACGGCGAAGTGCTCTCCATCGCGTTCGCCGGCAAGGGCCAGCATCTCGACGCGGGAGCGAAGATGGTCCACGTGGCGCCGAACACGACGTCGCTGATCACGTCGAAGTCGATTTCCGCACATGGCGGCCGCGCCGGCTACCGGGGTCTCGTCCAGGTCGACGAGGGGGCGGAGAACGCCCGGTCGTTCGTCCGATGTGACGCTTTGATCCTCGACGAGGACTCCCGCTCCGACACCTACCCGTACATGGACATCGAAGAGTCGAACGTCGACATCGGCCACGAGGCGACGGTGTCGAAGGTGGGGGACGACCAGCTGTTCTACCTGATGACGCGGGGACTGTCCGAGGAGCAGGCCACCGCCATGATCGTCGCGGGATTCATCGAGCCGATCGTCAAGGAGCTCCCGATGGAGTACGCCGTGGAGCTGAACCGGCTCATCGAGCTGCAGATGGAGGGCTCGATCGGCTGACCTCGTCGCTACTCTGCGCGGATGGGCGCAGAGCAGGCACCGTTGAGGGGCTACTGGAAGTCGATCCTTCGCGCCGTCGTCACGGGTGCGTTGGCCGGCCTGTTCGCCGTGGTGTTCCTCGCCACGGAACACGCGCTCATCGGACTCGTCTGGGGACACGAGCTTCCGACGGAGGCGTTCACCGGCGGGCTCAAGGCGTTCCTGATTCCGGTCGCCGGCGGGCTCATCGTCGGCGTCCTGTATCTGCTCTTTCGGCTTCCGGCCCGTCTCCCGGGATTCATCGAGGAGCTCGAGCACGGCAGGGTGGAGCCGAAGCATGCACCGGGGGCCGTCGCCGTGGCGCTCGTCTCACTCGTTGCCGGAGCGAGCCTCGGTCCGGAGGCTCCCTTGGCGACCGGGGCCGGCGGAGCCGTCACCTGGTGGCGGGAGCGGCGCGGTGGGGACGCAACCAGCGTGCGGGCGGCGAACGAGGCGGCCGTGTCGGGGATCTTCGGAGGGCTGCTCAGCTCGCCGTCCATCGGGGGCATCCTGACGCTCGAACTCGAGCACCGGCAAGAAGCCGGGTACACGTTCCGCGCCATCGTCCCGGCGGTCGCCGCGGGTGTCGCGGGGTTCGTGGTCGTTCACCCCATCCTCGGCGAGGTCTTCCTCGGTCGGTACACGTTCGAACCGTTCGAGATCGACTACTGGTACTTCCTCGCCGCACTCGGCATCGGCATAGCGGGTGCCCTCGTTGCAGTGGTGTTGGGCGTGGTGACCAAGCTGATCGATCCGCTCTTCTCGCGCGTCGACGACAAGCCGGTCGTCCGTGCGCTGATCGGAGGACTCGTCGTCGGTGCCATCGGGTTCGCTGTGCCGCTGACGATGTTCTCCGGCATCGACCAATTCGAGGTGGTGCTGGGCGACGCTGCGACGATCGGGGCGGCACTGCTCGTCGTGATGGCGTTCGCCAAGGTCGTCATGCTCGTCGTCAGCCTCCGGTCCGGCTTCTATGGGGGGCCGTTCTTCCCCATCTTCTTCATCGGAGGCACGCTCGGAGCCGCACTCCACCTGCTGGTGCCGGCACTTCCTCTCGCCCTCGCCGTCGGGGCGTTCATGGGTGCGTCGGCGGGAGCCGCTGCGAACATTCCGCTGTCGATCATCATCTTCGCGATGTTCGTCGTCGGTGTCGGCCCGCCCGCCGCGTCGGTGATCGTGGTCGCGACCCTCACGGGATTCGTGCTCATCCAGGCGGTCGCCATCACCCGCCGGCAGCGAGCCCGCAGATCCGGCGCAGCGGCCTGACCCCGATCTCCGGTGTGACGGGTACGCTTGCGCCCCATGCGCATCGTCGTTGCCGACTGCACCGTGAACTACGCAGGCCGCCTCTCGGCGCACCTGCCGCGTGCGACGCGCCTCATCCTCATCAAGGCCGACGGATCGCTGCTGATCCACGCCGAAGCCGGCGCGTACAAGCCGCTCAACTGGATGAACGCCCCCAACCACCTCGTCGAAGAGGAAGGCCGATGGTTCATTACGAACGGCAAGGGCGAGGAGTTGACGATCGACCTGCACGAGATCCACATGGACACGGCCGTCGAACTGGGGGAGGATCCGGGCCTGCAGAAGGACGGCGTCGAACTCGAGCTCCAGCGTTTGCTCTCGGAGCAGCCCGAAGTGATCGAGGAGGGCCTCGCGTTGATCCGCAGGGAGTATCCGACGCCGATCGGCCCCGTCGACCTGCTCTGCCGCGACGCATCGGGGACGACCGTGGCGATCGAGGTGAAGCGGCGCGGTGAGATCGACGGCGTCGAACAACTGACTCGATACCTCGAGTTCCTCAACCGGGATGAGCGTCTCGCCCCCGTACGGGGGATCTTCGTCGCCCAGACGGTCAAACCCCAGGCGAGGGTCCTCGCAACCGACCGCGGCATCGACTGGGCAGAAGTCGACTACGAGCTCCTGCGCGGCGCCGACACCGACATCCTTCGGCTTTTCTAGATCGCAAAGTAGCGCGGTACTTTGCGATCCTCGGAAACGCACGCTCAACGCTGAATCGCGTAGTGACAAGGGGTGTAGCGACATCGGGGCCGATGGCGATCGAGGGCGCTTGTGAAAGGAGTAGCATGCCCGACAGGGCGGCAGACTGCCGTTGAGGGAGGAATCATGAAGGCTCACAGCCGTTTGGCAGTGTTGCTCGCGCTCGTACTCATGCTGGGGGTGATGTCTGCCGTCGGCGGTGGAACGGCCACGGCTGCCGGTCCGACGACCATAGAGGCATCTGAAGTGAGTCCGACTCCCACCCCAGCCGGGACAGAAGGAACATTCGACATCATGGTTCACCTCGGTGACGAGGTGGACCCGAGCATTCCGTGGAAGCTCGAAGTCTGGGCATTGCCGACAACTCCTTCGTATGCGGACATGTACGTCGTGTCCATCACAGGCAACGGCCGGTATCCGGATGAGGATTGCAGCGGTCACGTCAACGGGCTCGATTCGTGTACGTTCACGAACACGCCGGAGTTCCGCGACGTGCGATTCACCGTTGTGGTGAAGGTCTTGGAAGACGCCACAGTGGGCGCGCACCCTCAGGTCATAGACCTTGTCACGGGAAGCCTGATCGCTTCGAACACACAGACGATGACCACATTCGAGGTTTCAGCGGCAGATTCGACGACAAGTACTTCGACGAGTACTACGACGACCACGGTCTTGGACAAGTCGACGGTCATCGTCACCGACGCGGATCCGGACCCGGTACCGGTCGGTGGAACAGGGACCTATTCCGCGACGGTGCACTTCGGGAACGACGTGATCGAAGGCGATCAGGTGACGATGATGGTTGACGGTGACTGGGCCGACGGGGTCGTGGACTACCTGGCACTCACGACGGACGCTCCGGGAGCGGATTGCACGCTCGTGCCTGCACCGGGAACGAGCCAGGCCTGCTCATTCACGGTCGCTCTCGGTACGGACTATCACTTCGTCACGACGGTCAAGGTTGCGGACGACGCCGTGGCACCCGATGGATATGAGCTGTACGCAACGGTGAGCGACTTCGATGACTTTGCCCATTCACGTGGCCTGTATGACTTTGGATGGATCAGCATCGGCCCAGCTGAGACGACGACGACCGAGGCCACGACGACGTCGGTCACGGTGGCTCCGACGTCGATCGTGTCGACGACGGTTGCTGCGACGACGACGGAGAACACGCTGCCGAACACGGGACCCGATGACGCCCTTCATCGGAACGGGTTCATCGGTCTGGTGTTGGTGCTGTTCGGGATCGTGATGCTCGCCGGCTCTGCCGTGTTGGGTCAGTATCGGAAGCAGTAGCCGGGAACAGGCTTCAACCGGAACCGTGGGCGGCTCCGTCGGCGCACAGGTCGGCGGGGCCGTCGGTGGTTGGGTTAGAGGAGCGAGCGGAGGTCGAACAGGGCGCTCGGGTGTCTGAGTTTGCCGAGGGCCCGGGTCTCGATCTGGCGGACTCGTTCCCTTGTGATTCCGAGTTCGGCTCCGACGTCTGAGAGGGTCCTGGGTGGGTTGCCGCCGATCCCGTAGCGCATCGTGAGGACCGCGCACTCGCGTTCGTCGAGTACGCCGAGCGCCTTGGAGACCTCTTCGCATCGGGCGACCTCGGCGACGACGGCGAACGGATCCGGAGTCCGGTCGTCCTCGATGAAGTCCCCGAGCTGGGCATCGCCTTCCTCGCCGACGGGGCGATCCAGAGAGATGGTGTCACCGGGTGTCGTTCTCGCGACGAGGACCCGTTCCTCGTCCAGACCGCTGATCTCGGCGATCTCGGCCACGGTCGGCGGTCGACGGAGCTGCTCCTGGAGGGTCAGCTCCGTCTCCTGAACGGTCCTCACGACGTCCACCATGTGGACGGGGAGACGGATCGTCCTGCCCTGATTGCCGAGTCCCCGGGTGATGGACTGCCGGATCCACCAGGTCGCGTACGTCGAGAACTTGAAGCCCTTGCGCCAATCGAACTTCTCGACGGCCCGGATCAGGCCCAGATTTCCCTCCTGGATGAGATCGAGAAGATCGAGGCCCCGGCCGGTATAGCGTTTGGCGATCGAGATGACGAGCCTGAGGTTCGAACGGATGAAGATGTCCTTGGCCTCGTCCGCCGTCTTGACCGCTCGATAGAGCGAAGCTCGTTCGGCGGCGTCGATCGGCTCTCCCGACTCGAGACGTTGCTGTGCCCGACGTCCTGCCTCCATGGCCCTGGCGAGGCGCACCTCATCTTCGGCTTCGAGCAAGTGGTGGCTCGAAACCTCTCCCAGATACCGTCCTACGGCATCGGCTGCTGCGGTTTCGCCTCTGCGTTCGGCCACATCCCCCCGCTTCCTGACTCCCCGCGTGGGAGCCACCTGAACATATCACGAGTGCGCGCCATGGGCAACGGGTCATTACGCTTTCTGATTCACGAATGACCATGAATCGTTTCACGCGCATCGCGACCCTCTTCGTGGCGGCCTTCGCCGTCGGTGCCGCAGGCTGTACGAGCCCGGCCCCGCTCGACGCGTCCGGACTCCGTCCACCGGAGGTGGGGCCGCCGACGATCGAGGTCGTCGTGCTTGCCGGAGACGATCTGAGCCCGCTCGATGCGGCCATCACCGTCGGGGGGGCCGGCGTTGCCGATAACGAGGACGGCGTGCCGAGTTTCGTGTGGCCGGGACACGAGACGACGGTGGAGGTCTCGGTGCCGGGCTTCGAGACGCAGTCGGAGATCGTCGAGGAGCCGCCGCGCGACGACCGGATCGAGTTCCGAGTGGAACCGGTGCTGCTGTCGGGGCGTGTCTCGACCGATCGCGGTGTTGCACTTCCCGGAGTCGAGGTGACGCTCGGTCAGACGCGGGATGTCACGAACGAAGACGGACTGTTCGAGATCGTGCGAGCCGTCCCCGGCGACATCCAACTCACCCGGCCCGCCTGGGAGGACGCCGCCGTTGCGTGGGACGGGTCGACGAACGCCGTCGACATGACGATGGAGCCGATCACCGTGCATGGTGTCAGCGTCGGCGGGACGGCGGCCGGAGATCCCGACAAGTGGCAGCGGCTGTTGGAGATGGCGGACACGACGGGGATCAATGCGTTCGTCGTCGACGTCAAGGACGAGTTCGGAACCGTGTTCCACGACACCAAGGTCGACGCGGCGCATGAAGCGTCCGCGGTCACGCTCCAGTACGACCTGGCGGAGATCGTGAGCGACATGGACGACCACGATCTGTACAAGATCGCACGGATCGTCGCGTTCCAGGACACGCCGATGGCGACGATCGAACCCGACCATGCCGTGCTGAACCAGGACACGGGCGCGCTGTGGCGCACGAGGAACGGGGACGCGTGGATGGACCCGACCGATCCCGTGTCGTACGAGTATCCGGTGGCGCTCGCCGAGGAAGCGTGTCGCGCGGGATTCGACGAGATCCAATTCGACTTCGCATCGTTCCCGTTCGGCGGCGACGTCTCGGCGGCGACCTTCGACGGCGAGTACACCGAGGAAGTGCGTGTCGGTTCGATCCTCGCGTTCCTGAATCGGGCCTACACGGTGCTCAACCCGCGCCCGCTCGGGTGCGCGGTCGGCGCCAACGTGCTCGGCATCACGCTCGAGTCGGGAACGGATGAGGGCGTCGGACAGCTTCCGGGGCTGATGTCGCGCACGATCGACGTACTGAGCCCCATGCTGTACTCGACGAACTACGGCTCGGGATGGAAGGGGTACGACAACCCGAACGACTACGCCGCCGAGATCGTCGACGCCGCTCTGGTCGGTGGGCTGTCGCGCCTCGAGGGGTTCGCCTACTACCGGCCGTGGCTCCAGACCTGGACGATCCCGGCGTTCGAGATTCGCAGCATCCAGGCTCAGGTCGACGAGCGCGTCAACGGATGGATGCTCTGGTCGAACAGCGCGTCGTACCCGGCCGACATCCTTCCGCCGAAGTGAGCACGGCCGACGACCTGGCGGCGCTGACGCGAGAGATCGTCGCCTGCCGGCGATGCCCCCGACTGGTCGCGTGGAGAGAGGCCGTGTCGATCGAGAAGAGGGCGGCGTTCCTCGACGACGAATACTGGGGAAAGCCCGTCCCCGGGTTCGGCGATCCCGACGCAAGTGTCGTCGTCGTCGGTCTTGCACCGGGCGCGCACGGAGCCAATCGAACGGGTCGCATGTTCACCGGCGATCGGAGCGGCGACTGGCTCTACCGGGCGATGTGGAGAGCCGGGTTCGCCGACCGGCCGACCTCCACCGGTCTCGACGATGGCTTGACGCTCACCGGTGCGTGGGTGACGGCTCCGGTCCGATGTGTCCCACCGGACAACAAGCCGACGGTTGACGAACGGGACATGTGTGCTCCATGGTTCCACCGGGAGGTCGATCTCCTGGCCCCCGACGTGTTCGTGACGCTCGGCGACTTCGCCTACCGGGCCGTCTGGCGGTATCTCCACGATCGCGGGCTCTCACTGCCGCGACCCAGACCACGGTTCGCCCACGGGCTCGAGGTGCCGATCGACGCAGGTCCGGTCGTGCTGGCGAGCTACCACCCGAGCCAGCAGAACACGTTCACGAGACGGCTGACGGAACCGATGCTCGACTCCGTGTTCGAGCGGGCGCGCGAGGTGAGCGAAACGCCGAGCCGATGATGGGGACGGGCATCTCCCCCGTCGGCTCTAGAGCATCCTGCGGCGAATCTCGGACTCCCGGATCCGACGGTTCAACGCATCCTCGAGATACGGGTAGGGATCCACCTTGTGGTCGTCGACGTGAAGTTCGAAGTGGGTGTGCGACCCGGTTCCTTCGGCGTTGCCCGAGTCTCCGACGAAACCGATGACCTGCCCCGCCTCGACGAAACTCCCCACTTCGAGGCCCTCGGCGAACGCCGCTTCCGGCCCGCCTTCTCCGTCATCCGTGCCGGGCGTGTCGTTGTTGAGATGGAGGTAGTGGCTCGTCCATCCATCGGCATGCCGGATCTCGATGCTCCACCCGGACAACCGGTTCCAGTCGAGCCGTTCGACGATGCCGTCGTCGACCGCGACGACCCACGTCCCCTTGGGGCTCATGATGTCGGTTCCCTCGTGTCGGCGGCCTCCGGATCGGGGGGCACCCCATGTGTCGGAGAACCCGACCATGGTGGAAACGACCGGGAACGCCTTGATGGTGAAATCGGCGCCGATGGTCGGGAGCGCGGCACCGGCGCTCGGCGCCGGAACGACGATCTCGGCGGTGAGAACGACGGCCGCAGCTGCGGCGAGCGCGATGCGGCGCATGGCGGTGATCATGGTGATTCGCTCCTTCTGCCCGTAGCCGCGATTCCCGGCCGGCGCGGTGGGTCTTCTGGTAGCTGAGCGACAAACCGTAGGTCGATGTTTCGGATAACTCGGTCATGTAGCGGGCCGTCGATCGGTATCCTCGACCGAGCGCTCGAGCAGAGGAAAACGCAGTGTCTCACTTCGATCAGGTGGCTTCGTCGACCGCGGGAGCAGAGGAACCGGCCTGGCGGTCGGCGATCCGCTCCGATGCGTTCGAAGCCTTCTCCAACGGTTCCATGCCCACCCAGGATGAAGAGATCTGGCGGTACGTCGATCTCGATTTCTCGATGGACGACTACCGGCCGGCGGGCCCCGAAGTCGTCGAACTCGCCGACGACCCGTTGGCGGACGTTCTCTCCGATCCGGTCACGGCGCTCCTCTCGAACGGCGAGTACATCGGTGACGATCGGATCGTCGACGGTCTCAGCGTGATGTCCCTCCGGCGGGCGCTCGCGGACAAGCCGTCCGTCGTCGAGGCTGCTCTGACCCGGGCCGGCGTTCCGGCGAGAGAGGATCTGTTCAAGGCCGCAGCGGCGGCGTTCGGCGGCGGCGGGATCCTCGTTCATGCCGATCGCAACGTGGTAGCCCCATCCGTCGTCTCGATCGACTCGCGTTCCGGCGTGGACGGTGTCGCGAGCTTCCCGAGCATCGTCCTCGTGGCCGAAGAGCACGCCGAACTCTCGGTCGTCGTACACGAGCGCTCGACCCCCGACGACGACGTGCTCGTCGTCCCCCAGTTCTCGATCCTGGTCGGGGACGGCGCCAGGGTCTCGCTGAGCATCGTTCAGAACTTCGACTACCGGGCGAGATCGATCGGGTCGCTCCGCGCCGTCGTGGGCGCGGACGCAACCTTCCGATTCGGAGAGATCGGTCTCGGGGGCCGGTTCGCCAGACTCCATCTCGACGTCGGCCTCGAAGGACGCGGCTCGTCCGCGAACATCGTCGGCGCCTACTTCGGCGAGCAGCGCCAGATCCTCGACTACCGCTACTTCATGCGGCACGTCGGAACCAACACTCGATCCGACATGTTCTTGAAGGGGGCCGTCGAGGACGAAGCGAGGTCCGTCTTCACGGGGATGATCCGGATCGAAGAGACGGGTCAGAAGACCGAGGCGTTCCAGACGAACCGCAATCTGATCCTCTCGGAAGGTGCGTCCGCCCAGTCGGTCCCCAATCTCGAGATCCTCGCGAACGACGTCCGGTGCGGTCACGGATCGACCGTGGGGCCGCTCGACACCGATCAGCGGTACTACCTGATGAGCAGGGGGCTCGACCCGAAGACGGCGGATCGCCTACAGATGCGTGGGTTCTTCGAAGAAGCCCTCCAGATGTTGCCGCATCCGGAGCTGGCCGAGTCCACCCGGGGGTGGATCAACGGCAAGTACGAGACGGCACAAGCCGAAGGGAGGGTCTGATGGAAGTCGAGATCGCCCAACTCGCCGACTTGCCGGAAGGCCGCGGGGTTCGTGTCGACATCGGCGAAGAACGTATCGCCGTGTTCCGGATCGGCGAGACCGTCCACGCCATCGGGGATCGGTGCAGCCACGCCGAAGCGTCGCTGTCCGAGGGCGACGTATTCGACGGTGAAGTCGAGTGTCCCAGGCACGGATCGCCGTTCGACCTGACGACGGGAGAGCCCAAGGCCCTACCGGCGACGACCCCGGTTCCGGTGTATCCGACGGTCGTGCGCGACGGTGCCGTTTACGTGACCATTGGAGGGGGATCCTGATGGCGAATGCACTCGAGATATCGAACCTGACGGCAAGCATCGGAGATCTTCAGATCCTGAAGGGGATCGATCTGGTGGTCCCGTTCGGCGAGGTCCATGCCCTCATGGGCCCCAACGGTTCGGGGAAGTCGACGCTCACCCACGCCCTCATGGGCCACGATGCGTATGAGGCTTCCGGATCGGCGTTGGTCGGCGGCGTGGAAGTGATGGGCCTACCGGTCCACGAGCGGGCGAGGGCGGGTCTCTTCGAAGCCTTCCAGTACCCGACGGAGGTGGCGGGCGTGTCGCTTCGCGACCTGATCACCGAGATGGTCGAGGCCGCTTCTGATCCGGTCGCAGCGAGAGAGCGGACCGTGCAGGCATCCGAGCTGCTCGACATGGAACGGTTCATGGACCGGGCCGTCAACGTCGGCCTCTCCGGAGGCGAGAAGAAGCGCTCGGAGATGTTCCAACTCGCCGTCGCCGCGCCGAAAGCAGCGATTCTCGACGAGATCGACTCCGGTCTCGACATCGATGCCGTCCGGGAAGTGGCGGAGATGGTGGAAGCGTTGCGGGAACCGACGTTCGGCGTTCTCGTGATCACCCACTACAGCCGGATCCTTCGGTACATGAACGTGGACCGCATCCACATCATGGTGAACGGTCGGATCATCGAGTCCGGTGGACCGGAGATCGCGGAGCGTCTCGAGTCCGAGGGCTACGCGAGCGTTCGTTGACCGAACATGCGGCCACCCGGCCCTCCGACACCGTAGAATCGACCGCGTGAACTGGTTCTCCGACCGCGACGACGCACGGAAGTACTTGACCGAGATCATCCGGATCTGGGTCGTGTGGGTCGTCGGACTCGCCGCCCTCTTCTTCGTCTCCGGATGGAACGTTCTGATCGCCGGGATCGTCGTCATAGCGGTTCTCGTCTGGCTCGTGCAGCCGATTCAGCGCCGAGCGGCCGGCATCGATGATCCGGGAGAGATCGTCGAGGGCACGGGCGGACGTTTCGGCGGCGCCCGGACGAGGGGAGAGGTCGCCCTGCGCGTGCTGTTGTACGGGGAAGCGCCGATCTCCGAGGCGATCGAGTCGTTCGGGGCGTGGCCCGGATGGTTGTGGATCCGGAGATTCGTCGTGGCGATCACGGTCGTGGCTTTCGCGTTCGTGTTCATCGACATCTTCCGCGGTCCGCAGGGATGAACGTCACGGATCCGACGGAGAGCATCGCACGGCTGGCATCCATGATCGGCGGAGCGCATCGGATGCTGGTCTTCACGGGCGCGGGGATCTCCACAGCGAGCGGCATCCCCGACTACCGGGGACCCGAGGGCGTGTGGAACACTCGAAGACCGGTCTTCTACCGGGACTTCATGGAGCACCGTGAGGCGAGGGTCGAGTACTGGAGGCAGAAGGCCGAAGACCGTGAGGCGTTCGGGACGGCCCGGCCGAACCGGGTCCACGAGGCGATCGTCGATCTCGAGCGCGCCGGACTTCTGGGCATGGTCGTGACACAGAACATCGACGGTCTGCACCGCGCTGCGGGAACCTCCGATGAGCTCCTCGTCGAGATCCACGGGACGAACACCCTCGTTGAGTGTCAGACGTGCGGAGCTCGCTCCGAGCCGGAACCTCATTTCCGATCGTTCGAGGAGACGGGCGTGCCGCCCACGTGCACCTGCGGCGGCTATCTCAAGCCGGCCACGATCTCGTTCGGCCAGCAGCTCCGGACGGCCGACATCGTCCGATCGTTCGAAGCGGCCAAGCACGCCGACGTCGTCGTTGCTCTCGGCTCGACGCTCTCCGTCACACCGGCCGCAGACGTTCCGATGGAAGCAGCCCGGTACGGCGCCGCATACGCCATCGTCAATCGCGGCGCGACCGAGCACGACCGTTCACCTCTCGTGGCGCTGCGTATCGAGGGCGACGTCGGTGACGTCTTCCCTGCAGCCGTCGACCGGGCGCTCTCCCCGTAGATCCGGCCGCCGTCCACCGGTTGGGACCCCGCCGGTATCCTGGCGGAGTATCCCCGACATCAGGAGCGCGCATGCGTATCGAACGTGACTCGATGGGCGAAGTCGCCGTGCCCGACGACGCCTACTACGGGGCATCCACCCAGCGGGCGGTCGACAACTTCCCGATCTCCGACCTCCGCTTCGGGTCCCGATTCGTGTGGGCGCTCGGCCTCATCAAGGCGTCCGCTGCT
Source organism: Acidimicrobiia bacterium (assembly GCA_029939995.1). Taxonomy (GTDB): domain Bacteria; phylum Actinomycetota; class Acidimicrobiia; order Spongiisociales; family UBA5794; genus JAHEEL01. Next base: position 30,628 of record JAOZRW010000015.1, read on the forward strand.
GAGATGAACAAGGCGCTCGGCAAACTCGACGCCGACAAGGCCGCCGCCATCGTCCGAGCGGCCGAAGAGATGATGGAAGGCCGATACGACGACCAGTTCGTCGTCGACGTGTTCCAGACCGGATCGGGCACATCGACGAACATGAACGCCAACGAGATCCTCGCCAACCGGGCGACGGAGATCCTCGGCGGAGCGATCGGATCGAAGCTCGTCCATCCGAACGACCATGTCAACGCAGGCCAGTCCTCGAACGACGTGATCCCCACGGCGATGCACGTCGCCGCCGTCGCGGCGATGGAGGAGGACCTCCTCCCGGCGTTGAACGAGTTGCATGCGAGCCTCGTCGCGAAGGCCGTCGAGTTCGACGACGTTCTCAAGTCGGGTCGAACGCACCTCCAGGACGCCACGCCCATCCGTCTCGGGCAGGAGTTCTCCGGGTATGCGGCGCAGATCGAGTACGCGGCGGAACGCGTCGAGAACGTGTTGCCGCAGCTTCGAGCGCTCGCCCTCGGGGGAACGGCGGTCGGGACGGGCATCAACGCGCCGGAGGGCTTCGCAGCAGGGACGATCGAGATCATGACCAGGCGATCGGGCATCGCGTTCACCGAAGCGGAGAACCACTTCGAGGCGCAAGCGGCGAAGGACGCCTACGTGGACGCATCCGGCACGTTGAAGACGATCGCCGTGTCGATGTTCAAGATCGCCAACGATCTGCGATGGCTCTCGTCGGGCCCTCGCAACGGCATCGGGGAGATCACCCTGCCGTCGCTGCAGCCGGGGTCGTCGATCATGCCGGGGAAGGTCAACCCCGTCATCCCCGAAGCCGTGATGATGATCACGGCGCGGGTGATCGGAAACGATCTCACGATCACATGGGGCGGGGCGAACGGCAACTTCGAGTTGAACGTGATGATGCCCGTCATGGCGCACGCGATGCTCGAATCGGTCGAGCTGCTCGCCGCCGGAGCCTCGGCGCTGGGTGACAAGACCGTCGAAGGCATCGTCGCCAACACGGAGCGGGCTGCGTGGCTCCTCGATCAGAACGCCATCATCGCCACGGCACTCGTTCCCTACATCGGATACGACAAGGCCGGTGAGGTCACGAAACGGGCGGTCGCCGAAGGCCGCGGTGTCCGCGAGGTCGCTCTCGAGATGGGCGTCTTGCCCGAGGATGAACTCGACGAAGCGCTCGACGTGAGACCGATGACCGAAGGCGGTTAGAACGGCCGGGGTTCGTGGGGACGGGCGCCGGCTCGTCGATCCCCGTCCGTCGTGGCTATCCGGTGGTCTCGTCGGCGGCCGGCGATGTCGCGCGGTCGACGGTGAAACACTCGACGGGATCACCCTGGAGGTCGACGACCGTGACCGGTGTGAGGATCGTCGGGTCGTCGAGCGCCTCGGCGGTGCTCGAGTCCACGAGGATCTGATTCCGGCGGGCGAGACCGATGAGTGACAGGGCCGTGCGGACCGGAGGGCCCCAGATCCCGAAGGACAGCCGGCTCCCCGGCTGCAATCCCGAAGCGACACGGCCCGTAGCGATGCCGATCCGGTACGTCCCGTCCTCTTCGGTTTCCGCGTCGAGGACCTCGAGACGGTCGGCCGCCGCGTCGACGAACCGGAGGGCGTCGGTCGCAGCGAACCCGGAGGCCCGGAGGCCTGCAGCGAACAGGGATCCCTCGGGGGTGGAGCGGATCCGTTCGACGTCGAACCGGGCCGCGATCTGCTCGAGGTCGGATGCGAGAGCGACGCTCTCCTCCACCGCGGTGTCGGTGTCGCCGATGGACACGTCGAAGTAGCCCGAGATCGATATGGCGATGACCGTGCAGGTGTCGACCAGGTCTCCGACGTGGATCTCCGAGTTGTCCCGTCCGCTCCTGGCAGCCTCCCGGGCGGCATCGACGACGCGTTCCGGAAGCGCTGCAGCCAGTACCTCGTGGATCGCCTCCTCCGTCGCTTCGCGCTCGCGGTCTCGCTCTCGCAACATCGCGGTCACCGCGTTGATCCGGTTCCCCAGATCTCCGTACTCGTTGTGGCCGAGGTCCGGTACGCGGGCGTCGAGGTCGCCGCCGGTGATCGCCTTCACGGTTTCGACGAGCGGTTCGATGGGCCGTGTGATACGAGCGGCGAGCCAGAATCCGAGCAGGCCGACGATCGGGATGAGGATCAGGGCGATGAGACCCAGGGACCAGAGATAGTCGCGGATGGGGCGTGTGGCATCGGACGAGGCGAAGCCCGCGACGATCACCCAGTCGAGGTCACGGAACCGGAGCGGGCGGGCGATGGTGCGGGTCTTCGTACCCAGGTAGTTGTCCGTTGTGTCGTTGAACGTGCGATCCTCGAGGGCGGCGTCGACCGCCTTCGTCTCGACCGGTTGGGCCAACACCGTCGACCCGTTTCGCTCGATGGCCTCCAGGACCTCCGGCGGATACCCCTGTTTTTCGACGGCCGCGAGATAGCCGTCGGGATCTTCGACCCAGAAGCGGGAGACGGACCTCATCAGGCGGTCCGAACCGACGATGTAGATCTCGCCGCTCCTCCCGAGACCGATGTCCGCCCAGCGATCGCTGAAGGTCAGAATGTCGCTGAGCACGCCGTCGGACAGCGACACGGCGACGGCTCCGATGACCTGAGCTTCCCGCCTCACCGCCGCAACTGCGAACATCGTCGGGCGTCCGTCGTTCGGCACGTAGCCTTCGAAGTCCACCAGGATCGTTTCCCCGATGGGGACGGCGCTGAGACGGTCCATGATCGTCGCGGCGAGCCTCGAACCGGCGTACGGCCCGGATTCGAGCGATGTCGCGAAGTCGATGTTCTTGTCGGTGGTGTAGACGATGGTGCCGATCGGCTCCATGGAGATGAGGAAGAGGTCTTCGACGCCGAGCGTTCTCGCTCGCTCGAGGAGCACCGGGTGATGAGCGGCGTGCGCAGCGCTGTACGAGGATCCGTCGCCGGCGTCCACGAGGGCCGACCGATCGGCATCGGGGTTCTCGACGATGTAGTGATACTGCAGATAGCGACCGGCCCCGGTCGTCGGCAGCAACGATACCGGGGTTGTTTCGCTGAGGCCGGGCGTCCCGGAGATCGTCCCCGCATAGAAATCTTCGAGGGACTGTTCCTCCGTCGGATCGAGATCCGTCTCATCCTCCACGAGGCCGGCGAAGCCGAGCGAGAGATCGCTGAGGGCGTCGGCCACGCTCTGGTCGCGGGCCACGGCCGAGACGGATGCTCTCAACCGTGCGACGCCGTCGCGAACGGCTACGGCGCGTTCCTCTCCCACGCTCGAGAGCTGTGCCTCGATCGTGGAGTTGAGCAGGTTCGACGCATAGAAGATGTTGACGACGCCGAGTACGGCGACCGCGATGAGCGCCACGATGATGAGCGTCGTGGCGAGGGACCGACGAGAGGACCGAAGCCGGGCCTTGCCCTTGGCGTCGGGTGACGTGATGCGATCGTCGGCGTCGCTCACGGTGTCTCCGTTCCATCGGGCGTTTCGGCTTCGTCCGGAGATTCGCCCGTTTCGCGATGCTCTACCGACAGGTTCGCGACGAGCCGTTCGATCCGACGCGTGCGCCGCATCTCGATCTGATTGAGCGCGTCCGAGAGGTCGGGGTTCCTGCTGATCACGGAGCCGGCTGCGTCGAGATCGATGGCGATGACTTCGCAATCGGTCACCGCGACGGTGCGCGGGTGAACCGGTGAGTCGCTCGTCGCAGAGACCAGTCCGCAGACGTCCCCCGAGCCGAGATCGGCGATCTCGTGAATGACGTCGTCGTCGTCGACGACTTCGAGGCGGGCATGGCCCGTCCAGATGATCAGCAGGGTGGAATTGTCGCGACCGTGAGCGATCATGACCTCTCCGGCGGCGAACCGTTCGGGGCGGGCTGTGGCGGCGAGATCGTCGAGACTCGCGTCGCTGATCTCCGCGAGCAACGGGGAACGCATGAGGCGGCGGCGTACTTCGGCGGTATCGATGTCGGTTGCGGCCGAGACCTGCAGGCCGTCGTACGTGTAGAGGTCGAAGGCCGGGCTCGGGAGGGGCACGCCCTGCCGCTGTGACATGTACCACACGAGCGAACGGAAATCGCTCGCGACCGTAGGCACGATCTCGAAGTCGTCGACCCACAGGTGTGCCTCGTACCCCATGAGCGGGTCATCGACCTGAACGACGACGATCCTCGGCGCGGGATCGGACAGGACGCCGGGCGTCGACCGTGCGGCGTCGAGCAGCATGTTCTTGGCCACCGTCGGAGGATTGACGAACGCGACCTGAACCGGGATGACGATCCGGTGGAGGCGTTCGGGCTCGTCGAAGTTGGAGATGGTGGCGGTCGCAAGTTGCCCGTTGGGAACGGCGATCAAGTCACCGTTGCGATCCTGGATCCTGGTGCTTCTCCAGTTCGTGTCGACCACGCGGCCTTCGATCCCGTTGGCTTCGATCCAGTCGCCGGGTTGGAAGGGACGGTCGAGCATGAGGAGGAACCCGGAGGCGATGCCGCTCAACGTGTCCTGGAGGGCGACCGAGACGATGAGGGTCGACACACCGAGAGCCGCGAACAACGAACTGAGGTTGACGCTCCAGACGCCCGACAGGAGCACCCAACCGGCGATCAGGATGAGGAGGATGCGTGGCAGCGCCAGGAGGAGTCGCGGTACCTGTCGGCGCGAGTCCTCCGCTCCTCTCTCCTTCAGCGCCTGGACGAACACGGCCATGACCGCGATCAGGTCCGCTGTGACCGCGATGACGGCCGCGGTGCCGATCAGCCGGACGAGCAGCGAGTCGAACCCGAGGAATCCGCCGCTCACGACCAGAATGGCGAGCAGCGGGAGCACCCAGGTTCTCAGGATCGACACGGTCGGGACGAATGGAGAGTCGCGGTAGGCGAGGCGTTCTTCGAGCTCTCCCGCTCCGATGATGACGAGCGGGGCAACGATGATGAACAGAGCCGCCCAGATCACGGTCGTCGATGCCGCGAGGATGATCATGCCGGTGCTCCCTCGCTCGGAGCCGTCGTGAGGATCTCCCAGGTCGGGCCGATGCCGGAAATGTCTTCCCATCGACGGGTGAGGACGCTCTCCGGGAGTTGCTCGATGACCGACGCCGAGGCGACGACGGTGTTCGGTCGCGCGGCCCGGGCGAGGAAGCCGGCATCGCTGACGGTTGCCCCCCACGTGTCGTAGATCAAGCGGTGGCTTCCGGCGAGACCGGCTGCGATGGGCCCGCTTGCGATGCCGATCGACACGTCGAGCGCGCCGGACGCCGTCCGGTCCCCGGCGAACGTCCTGAGCGCTTCTTCCGCGAAGGCGACCGAGCGAGGCGCATGGTCGAGGTACGGTCGACCGAGTCCGCACACGGCGAAGTAGGTATCTCCGACGATCTTGACCCTCTCGAGGCCATGTTTGGCCGCGAGATCGTCGAATCCGATGATCACCCTGTCGAGTCTCCGGCGAACGTCGTCGGCGGATTCGTGATCCGCGAGCGTGCCGAGGCCGTCGATCACGATCGCGACGACGGTTGCGTTCGGGATGCGCTCGACGAGATCGCGCTCGCCCGCTTCCAGGCGTCGCACGACGTCGGCCGGAAGGAACCTACGGACGATGTCACTGCGTTCTTTCAGAGCTTCGTCGAGCATGTGTTCACGGGAAACGAGCCCCGCTGCCATCTCCTCGATGCCCGCCGTGAGAGCGGCGAACTCGCGTGTCGTGGATGCGTTCGATGCAGCCGCTTCGCCATCCGGGATATCTTCCCCACGGGTCACGGCCCGGAGCCGCCGGGTCAGCGTTCGGACGGGGCGTACGAAGCCCGATGCCCACGCGACGGAAACGAACGTCAGGATGAGGATGAACATCACGATGGTCACCGCCGATGCCTTCCCGACACCGTTCACGATGGATGCGATCTCCTCCCGGCTCGCCTGCACGACGACGCTCCAATCGAGGCCGTCGACGCCCAGAGGCTCCAGCGTGGTCATCACGGGAATTCCGAGGTAATTGGTCGATGTGATGGCCGCTCCGCCGGCGGAACCCGCGGCGTCGAGGGTCGCCAGGTCCATGCGTTGGAACAGCGCCGTCGTACCCGCTGCCTTCACGCCGGGTACGTCTTCTTCACTGAGCGTGCCGGTTGCGACTGCCTCCTCGAAGTACGTCTCGGGGTCTTCCACGTAGACGCGGGAATCGGAACGGAGACGGCCGTCCGACCCGACGATGAATGCCTCTCCCGTGTCGCCGAGCCCGATGGCCTCCCAGTCTTCACGGTTGGTCATGATCTCGTTGATGCCGTCGGTCGAGATCTTGGTGACGAGAATGCCGATGAGCCGCTCACCGTCGAGTATCGGGCTTCCGAAGAACGCCATCGGCGAAGCCAGGTCCGGCGTATAACGGGTGAAGTCCATGACCGTGACCGATCCCCGGGTCGGATCCCGCCATACCCGGGTGGCGACCGCCGAGAGTGCTCCTCCGCTTCCGGGTCCGGCATCGAGACTGGTGGCGAAGTCGATGTTCTTGGCCACGGAGTACACGATCGAAGATGTGTCGGCGTCGATGATGAAGATGTCGGCGAAGCCGAGTGTCGTTGCAAGGTCCCGGTACACGGGATGGAGTTCCGCGTGAACGGCGCTCCAGGTGGAACCGTCGAACGCGTCATCGATGTTGTCCGGTTCGACCCCGATGTCGCCGGCGGCTCCGAAATACGCCGTCTGAAGGTAGACGGCTCCACTGGTCTGGGGGAGGATCGAGTCGAGTGAAACCGGTCGGCCGGTCGCTTCCATCAGTTCCGGCAGGTACTCGTCGCGGTACAACGGAAGCAGCGTCTCGATCGCTTCGTCGCGGATCCCGCCGCCGCGACCCGGGAGCTCTCCGTACGCGGTGATGAATCGACGAGCCGCATCGACCGTCATCGGACTCGTGGCCAGCTGCGACGTTTCACTCTCGAGCGACCGGAGATACCTGGTGACTTCGTCGACCTTGCCGGCTCGGGTCGCTTCGAATCGAACGTCGACGCCGGCCCGGAACAGCCCGTCGAGACTGCTCAGACCGAACAGGAACGTCACGGTCACGGCCGTCACGGCGACGAGCATGATGGCGACGGCGATTCGTGTAGCCACTGAGATGTTCTTCACAGCCGTGTATGCCTCGTCGTCGAGTTCGAGTCGGGTGGGTCCAGTCGGAGACTGTAGCGCATCAGGATCCCGTCCCACGGGCGGATACGTCGCCGTCCGGGCGGCGGAGCCGTTGGGGCACCGGCGCTTCGTCGGCCCCGGTGGGAGGTCTATCGTGGGGGTATGACGGACGACCGCCGCGACTTGATCGAAGGGTTCCTCTTCACCGACCAGTATCAGCTGACGATGGCCCAGCTGTACTGGAAGCACGGGCTTCACGAACGGACGGCACAGTTCGACTACTTCTTCCGGCGCTACCCGGACTACGGGCGTCATCAGGCCGGATACGCGGTCTCCGCCGGTCTCGGTTGGCTGCTCGATTGGATCGACGCGACCCGGGTCAGGACCGAGGACCTCGAACGGCTGCGGTCTCAGCGATGCTCGTCGGGCAAGCGGCGGTTCGATGAGGGCTTCCTGGCCTGGCTCGTTTCGGCGGGGGGCTTCCGCGGCGTGTCGATCCGAGCAGTGCCGGAGGGGCGCGTCGTCCACCGCCATGCACCGATCGCGATCGTGGAGGGGCCTCTGGCGATGGCGCAGATCCTCGAGACGTCGTTCCTCAACCACCTCAACTACCAGACGCTCGTCGCCACGAAGGCGTCGCGGGTCGCCGAGTCTGCCGCCGGCGGCCCGGTGCTCGAGTTCGGAATGCGACGGGGCCCCGACGCCGGCACGAACGCCGGAACACGGGCGGCACTGATCGGTGGCGCGGACGCTTCGAGCAACGTGGGCGTCTCCCACGCTCTCGGCATCGATCCCCAGGGAACGCACGCCCACTCGATGGTGCAGCTGTTCATGGCCATGGGGGACGGGGAGATCGGGGCGTTCCGTGCCTACGCCGACGCGTACCCGGACGAGTGCGTTCTCCTGGTCGACACGATCGACACGCTCGAGAGCGGCATCCCGAACGCGATCACCGTCTTCGAGGAGCTTCGCGCCTCGGGTCACGAGCCGGTGGGGATCCGGCTCGACTCCGGTGACCTCGCGCACCTGGCCGTCCGTGCGGCCAGGATGCTCGACGACGGCGGATTCCCCGACGCCAGGATCGTCCTCTCTTCGGAGCTCGACGAGCTCGCCATGTGGCAGATCAGGGCCCAGATCGTCGAGGAGGCGCCGCGCTACGGGGTCGACGGTGCGACGGTGCTCCACCGGCTCACCTACGGCGTGGGAACGCGGCTCGTGACGTCGCACGGGTTCCCGTCACTCGGCGGCGTTTACAAGCTGGTGGCGATCGACGGCTCGGGGGAATGGCTCCCGGCGATGAAGATATCCGACACTCCCGAGAAGATGCCGATTCCGGGGGACAAGCGAATCTGGCGGGTCTACGACGATCGGGGGCTCGCGACCGCCGACGTCGTCTCTGCGGGGAGCGAGGACCTGTCCTTCGGCACGTCGCTCGATCTCTTCCATCCGCACCGCGAGGGGATCACCCGGCACGTCGAACACATCGCGGACGTCGAAGAGCTCGTGGTTCCCGTCTATCGGGAGGGTGAGCGTCTCGAGCCCGATGCGACGCTCGACGAGATGCGGGGCCGCAGGAGTGCCGACCTCGAACGGCTCGATCCGGGTGTGCGAAGACTCGTGAATCCCCACGTCTACCACGTGTCGCTCACCTCGACCGTCAAGACGCTCCAGGGTGATCTGATCGCCCGGTCCCGACGATCGATCTAGCTCCGTCCCCGAACGGAGCACGAGCGTCTGGCCGGCTACTCGACGGATACCCCGGCTGCGTGCATCGCTGCGACGGCACGGGCCCCGTCACCGGGAGCGAGGTTCACGGCGCGGATCCCGTCGGCGAGCAGGGTGGTCCGGAATCCGAGCCGGGCGGCGTCGAGTGCCGTCTCCTTGACGCAGTAATCGGTCGCGAGACCGACGACGACGACGTCGGTGACCTGTGCCTTCCGGAGTAGGGCTTCGAGATCCGTGGGCGTTGCCTCTCCGGAGACGGGATCGCGCACCGAGAACCCCGAGTAGCCGTCCTCACCGCCGGTGCCTTTCCTGATCTCCGGTCCGTCGACCACGAGGTCGGGATGGAATTCGGCGCCCCATGTGTCTCCGACACAATGAACCGGCCAGATGCCACCGTCCTTGGCGAAGTGCGGCGTCGATTCCGGGTGCCAATCGCGGGTGTACACGACCGTCGCGCCGGCCTCTCGGGCGGCGTCGATCTGCCCGTTGATGAACGGGATCGTCTCTTCTCCGCCCGCGACGTAGAGCGAGCCGGAAGGGTCGGCGAAGTCGTTCTGCACGTCGACGACGATCAGGGCGGTGCGGGGCGTGTAGTCCATGGAACAAGTGTATCGCCCGATGCGCGGGACCCGGGACGTGTGATCGCCGGGGCGGTCGGTGAAGGCGAGCGTCGGCTACGACTCGGATCGATCGAGGGCATCGGAGAGCGTCGTCCACGGGAGGTCGGCACACTTGATGCGCACGGGGAACTTCTTCACACCCTGGAGCGCCTCGAGATCCCCGAGGACGGCGCCCGGTTTCTCCGGATCGAGCGGGTTCTCGCCCTCTTCGATGCCCATCATGCGCTTGAACGTGTCCGCAAGCGCACGGGCCTCCTCGAGTGTCCGACCGATGATCGCCTCGGTCATCATCGATCCGGACGCCTGGGAGATCGAGCATCCCTGTCCCTGCGTCGCCACGTCGACGATGACGCCATCGTCGATGAGCAGGTCGATGGAGAACTCATCGCCGCACGACGGATTGAGGCCCTCGGCGTGGATGTGAGGACCCTTCAGCGCGCCCCGGTGCCGGGGGCTTCGATAGTGGTCGAGGATGACCTGGCGGTAGAGCTCGTCGAGCGCAGACATGATGGGGAAACGATACCGTTGCCGCTTCGCTTGTCAGGCGTCGAGGCCGAAGACGCGCCGTGCATCGAGGAGCCCGTCGATGAGGCGGTCGACTTCATCGAGCGTGTTGTAGAGGTAGAAGGACGCCCTGGCCGTCGCCGGCACGTGGAGGTGTCGCAGGAGCGGTTTCGCGCAGTGGTGACCCGCCCGTACGGCGATCCCGTGCTCGTCGAGGACCGTGGCGATGTCGTGCGCATGGATGTCGGCGAGCGAGAAACTCACGGCGCCCCCGCGATGCGTCGGGTCGGTGGGTCCGTAGACGGTGAGGTCCGGCACGTCTGCGAGTCGCTTCAGGGCGTACCCGGTGATCTCGTGCTCGTGATCCCTGACCGCTTCCATCCCGACCTTCTGGAGGTAGTCGACGGCGGCGCCCAATCCGACCGCCTGGGCGATGGGGGGCGTACCCGCTTCGAACTTGTGAGGAACCGGTGCCCATCGAGACTCGTAGAGCCCGACGTCGGCGATCATCTCACCGCCCCCCTCGGCCGGCTCCATCTCCTCGAGACGCTCCGGTTTCCCCCACATGGCGCCGATCCCGGTCGGGCCCAGCATCTTGTGGCCGGAGAAGACGAGGAAGTCGGCGTCCAGGTCTTGCACGTCCATCGGTGCATGCGGCACCAGTTGCGCCCCGTCGACGACGACGAGGGCTCCCACCGATCGGGCCGCCTCGACGAGGGTCCGGGCCGGTCCGAGTGTCCCGGTCACGTTCGACATTCCGGAGAAGGCGATGACCTTGACCCGCTCGTCGAGCAGATCGGCGAGTCCGGAGAGGTCGACTTCGTAGTGATCGTCGAGCGTCAGGTAGACGAGCTCGATCCCCGTGTGACGGGCGACGAGTTGCCACGGAACGACGTTGGCGTGGTGCTCCATGATCGTCAGCACCACACGATCGCCCTCCGACAGGCGGTTGAGGCCCCAGCCGTAGGCGATGTGGTTGAGCGAAGTGGTGGCCCCGCGCGAGAAGACGACTTCGTCCGGTCCGCCGGCGTTGATGAACGATGCGACCTTGGCCCGGGCCCCTTCGTAGGCGTCGGTGGCTTCGGCGGACAGGGCGTAGGCGCCCCGGTGAACGTTCGAGTTCTTCGTGCGGTAGAAGTCGTCGACCGCGTCGAGCACCTGGATGGGCTTCTGGGTCGTGGCCGCCGAGTCGAGGTAGGCGAGAGGGTGTCCGTTCATCTCCCGTCCGAGGATCGGGAAGTCGGCACGCAGGTGTCGAAGATCGGTCAAGTGACGACCGTTCCCGTCCGGTAGTGCTCGTATCCGGTGTGCTCGATCCGGTCCGCGAGGTCCGGGCCGCCGGACTCGACGATGCGCCCGTCGAGGAACACATGCACGAAGTCGGGTGTGATGTAGTCGAGCATTCGCTGGTAGTGCGTGATGACGACGAAACCGCGCTCCGGGCTCTGGAGGCGGGTCACTCCCTCGGCGACGATCTTCAGGGCATCGATGTCGAGGCCGGAGTCGGTCTCGTCGAGCACTGCGAGATCCGGTTCGAGTACGGCCATCTGCAGCACCTCGTTGCGCTTCCGTTCGCCTCCGGAGAAGCCTTCGTTGAGGTAGCGATCGGCGAACGCCGGATCCATGTCGAGGCTCTGCATCGCTTCGACGACCTTGAGGCGCAACTCGAGAACCGTGTAGTCGATCCCGGTCCGGTTCGAGAGGGCCGTGCGGAGGAAGTTGATGATCGAGACGCCCGGGATCTCTTCGGGGTACTGGAACCCGAGGAACATTCCGGCGCGACCGCGTTCATCCGGCGTGGCGTTGGTGATGTCCTCGCCGTGGTATCGCACCGTTCCGCGTGTCACGGTGTAGGTGGGGTGGCCGAACAGCACGTTCGCGAGTGTCGACTTGCCGGATCCGTTGGGACCCATGATCGCGTGGGTTTCTCCGGGGTTCACCGTGAGGTTGACGCCCTTGAGGATGTCGACCTCGCCGGCGGAAGCGTGGAGATCGTCGATGGTGAGCAGCGGTGTCATGCTCCGAGCCTAGGTCGATCCGGGGCCATATCCGCCGGGGTTTCCCCTATCCGCGTAGTGCTGTGAAGACGGCTCCGATTTCGACCGTGTCGACCTCGTCGAGCGCTGTGAAGAGCTGCAGATAGAACCGGCCGATTCCCATCGAGGTGAGATCCGCGACGATCGAAGCAGCCTGGTCCGGCGTGCCGCGGGGGACGTTCCGCTCGGCGAGGAAGGCCTCGTACTCGGAAGCGTTCATGTCTCGCTCGGCTCCTCGCTCGGCGAGAAGCGTTTCGTACGCGGCGCTCGTCGGAGCGACGACCGCGGGGCCGGCGAAGCTGATCAGCACGTCGTCGGGGTTCCTGCCGTGCTCAGATGCCGCCTTGCGCATCACCGTCAGTCGCTGCTCGAGCGTGTCACGGTCGGTGACGAACATGTTGTACTCGTCGGCGAACCGGCCGGCGAGCGTGGGAGTCTTCTTCATGCCGCTGCCGCCGACGATGATCGGAACGTGGTCCGGTCGGGGGAGGACGTCGATCGGGTCCAGCTGATAGTGCTCGCCGGAGAAACCCGTTCCCCCGTCGAACGCCGCTCGTACGTACGCGAGGGCTTCGGCGAAGCGATCGAACCGTTCACCGAGGGGCGGGAGGTCGATGCCGAGAGCATCGTGCTCTCCCTGCATCCAGCCCGTGCCGATCCCGAGGGCGAATCGCCCACCGGACATCTCGTCGAGCGTGGCGGCGGTCTTCGCTATCACGGCGGGATGCCGGAACGTCAGCGGTGTCACGAGCACCACGAGCTGGATCGACGTCGTGGCCTCCGCCAGGCCGCCGAACGTCGTCAGCGCGTCGGTCGCCGGTGCAGATCTCGCGTGATCCAGGTAGTGGTCGGACCGGGCGAACGCGTCGAGGCCCTGTTCCTCCGCCCACCGCGCGATCTCGCGAAGCCGATCGTACGTTCCCCCGATCTGGGGTTCGACCATGAGTCCGAGTTCCATGGGCGGCCCTACGAGAGTCCGTTGAGGAACTGTTCGAGCTGGTCGATGCCGAGCCTCCCGGCGGCGCGGGCGGCGATCGTTCCGTCGCTGTTCACGAACACCCAGAACGGGAACCCGCCCGATCCGTAGGCGGTGTAGACGCTCTCGTGGGCATCGTCGACTATCACCGGAACCGTCCAACCCTCCCGATCGAGCCAGGCCGACGGTGGGTAGTTGTCCCGTGATGAATCGATCGCCGTTGCCACCGAGTAGATCTCGGTGCCGGGCACACCGCCGCCCGAGTCGAGCCACGCCTGGACCTCGGGGACTTCCGCCTGGCAGTGGGGGCACCAGTGGGCGAGGAGGACGATCGCCTTGGCCGTGCCGTCGTTCTCGATCCGGACTTCGTTGCCGTCGAAGTCGGCGCCGATGACGGTGGGTGCCATCTCACCTCTCGCGGAGGTGTCGACGGACGCGTCGCCCGGCATCCGGGGCAACTGGCCCTCGACCTGCGGCGACCCGTACTCGCTCCCGGGCTCGGTGTTGCCGGTGAACACGACGGCGACGACGGCGAGAACCGCGACGACGGCGAAGACGATGCCGACGATCGGTATCGACTTGGCCTTCTTCTGGGCCGACTTCTGCGTTGGGGTGGCCATGGATCTCCTCTTCGGGGTCGGGCAATGATGGCGGCTATACGTCGCTATTCGAGCGATCGACGTACAGGAGAGCGAGGATGAGCAGGAAGGCGCTGAGCGCCATGTACGGGATCGTCACGAACCCGAACAGGGTGAAGTAGGCGGCGGTGCAGGGAACGCCCGATGAGCACGCGCTGCCGCCGAGGTCGGGGACCGCCTGGATGAGCCGGTGATAGCTCGAGATGACGGCTCCGATGATCGCAAGCGTCGCCGCGTAGATCCGGATGCCGTGGTCTTTTCGCCATGCGGCGATTCCGAGGATGACGACCAGCGGATACATGGCGATCCGCTGGTACCAGCAGTAGGTGCACGGGATCAGATGGACGATCTCCGAGAGATACAGGCTCCCGAGGGTGGCCGTCGTTGCCACTCCGAAGGCGAGCCACAGTTCGGTTCCCCGGAGGGAAGCGAAGATGCCCGTCTGATCCTTTCCCTTCGATGCGCCGGTCCGGCCGAGGATCGCGATCACGATGATTCCGAGCGTCGCGACGTTGGCCGCAAGCGCGAGGAGCGCGAAGAAGAGCCGAACGGTGAGAAAATCCATGTTATGGAATGTACCAGCGGCCGGGCCCCTGAGGAGGGTGTTTGTCGGCAGCCCGGTCGGGCGGGAGGACCGTCGATGTCTATCTCGACCCGATCCATATCATCCCGGTTATGAAGAAGCTCAAGCTCATGACCGTCGCTCTGATTGTCGTATCGCTGTTCGTCGCCGGATGCAGTTCGGCCGGAGCCGATCCGACCACCACGGCGGCCGACGGGTCGGGAGTGGTGCTCGGTCGCGGTTCGGTGCCGGCGACGGTGCCCGAGTCGTTCCCGATCCCGGACGAGGCGGTCGTCGGAGCGACGCTGATCGACACCGACCGGGGGCTCACCGAGATGGTGTTGAACGTTCCTGCAACGTTCAACGCTGCGATCAAGTACTACGAACTGAACCTGCCGGCCTCCGGCTACGAGATCACGAGCAGCGGCGGATCGGAGACCAACTGGGAGCTGGTCTTCGTCGGCGGCGACGCCGACGGCGTCGTGGGAGTCAAGGCAGCCGGGAACGGGCTTTCGTCGATCACCGTGCAGATCACCCACCCCTGAGGCGACTATCGTCGCAGTATGAGCCGTCTTCGCAGATTCGAGAACAACCGTTTCATCGGCACCCGGGACGACATGCGGGTGTACGACTGTGACGATGCCGCGCAGTTCGCCGCCCTCGACGCCCGGGTACAGGGCGAGGATCTTCTCGGGAAGAAGATCCTCCAGTCGTTCGGGCCCGACACGGTTGCGGAAGCCAGGAACCGGGGGTTCCACCCGCTTTGACGGACTTCATCGACTTCCACGTGCATCCGCCGGTAGCGGAGCTCATCAACGGCCCGATCGCCCCGTACCTCGAGGGGTTCGTCGGCCGGATCGGCGTGGAGAGCGACGTTCTGACCGTCGACGAGATCGCCGATCGGTACCGTTCGAGGAACGGAAAAGCGGTCATCCTCGGATGGGACGCCGAGACGGTGACCAGGCAGCGGCCGTTCTCGAGCGAGGACGTGGCCGCGATGGTGGCGGCCCATCCGGATGTCTTCATCGGCTTCGGATCCATCGACCCGTCACGAGGAGCGCGCGCCGTCGCGGGTGTGCATGCCGCCGCCCGGCTGGGTCTGGCGGGGCTCGCGTTCCATCCCATCGGGCAGGGGTTCGATCCCTCGTCCCGGCAGGCGTTCTCGGTCTTCGAGGCCGCAGAAGAGCACGGGCTCATCTGTCTCGTCCACACCGGATACTCGCGTCTCGGCGCGGGCATGTCCGGAGGCACGGGGTTACGGCTCGCCTACGGGAATCCGATGGCCGTGGACGCCATGGCGGCGACGTTCCCGAATTTGCAGATCGTCATCGCTCACCTCGGTCGACTGTGGCGCGACGAGGCGGTTGCCGTGGCCGCGCACAAGCCGAACGTGTGGCTGAACCTGGTCGGGACGACGAGCGCCGGGTGCGTCGCCGAACTGGACGCGCTCGCCGGACTCGACTTCGACCGTTGCCTCTTCGGAAGCGACTGGTGTTTCGCCTCGCTCGACGATGCCCTCGCCGGATGGTCGGGGGAGGGGGTCGATCCCGAGCGTCGCCGCCGGGTACTTCACGACAACGCCGCACGGCTCCTGGGCTCCGCCGTCTCCTGATCTCGGCCGTACGAAGCCCCCCCCTGCGTCGTCGCTTCGCTCCTCCGCGTCCCCCCACCGTGCCGGCGGGGGGACTTGGTGCCGAGGGATCACACGTCATTCTCCCCCGACGGCGCGCCTGGATCCGTGGCTTCTCGTGCGGTGTGTGGCCGAGATGCCAGTCTTCCTCCCCCTCAGCCT
>JAOZRW010000173.1 GCA_029939995.1 Acidimicrobiia bacterium
GTGGTGTATGGGTGACACCGCGTCGGCCTCGTATTGTTCTTTCTAGCCGGTTGCTTCGAGTGCTGCCACCTCCTGGGGTTGGTCGTTGGGTTCGATGGCCCGGATTCTGGCTTGGGCGAGTGACTCGAGGCTCATGTAGCGCCGGGCGATGGCCCATTCGTCGTGTTGTTCGGCGAGGAGGGCTCCGACGAGGCGGATGATCGATCCCCGGGTGGGGAAGATGCCGACGACGTTGGTGCGCCTGCGGATCTCCTTGTTCAGTCGTTCTTGGGGATTGTTGGACCAGATCTGCCGCCATTGCGCTTTCGGGAACCCGGTGAACGCCAGAATGTCGCCGGCTGCTTGGTCGAGGTGCTCAGCGGCGTCGCCGAGGCCGACCTGGTGGAGCTGGTCGACGACCCGGGCGTGCTGGGCCCACACCGAGTCGGGGTCGGGTTGGGCGAAGATGGTGCGACCATCGTCGCGACCATCGGCTGGGACGTCTTCGGGACTTTGGTCGACAGGTTCTTCAGGTAGTGGGTTCGGCACCGTTGCCATGACGCCCCCGGCAACGTTGCTGCAATGGCGTCGACGAGGCCGGGATGGTCGTCGGAGGTCACCAGCTGGACGCCGGTCAGTCCTCGGGCGACGAGGCTGCGTAGGAAGGCGAGCCAGCCCGCGCCGTCTTCAGCGGTGGCAAGGTCGACGCCGAGGATCTCACGGTGTCCGTCTGCGTTGACGCCGGTGGCGACCAGCAACGCAATGTTGACGATGCGGCCGCCTTCACGGACTTTGATCGTCATCGCGTCCGCCCACACATACGTATACGGGCCTGCATCGAGCGGCCGGCTGCGGAAATCGGCGACCATATCGTCGAGCGTGGTGGCCATCTCCGAAACCTGGGACTTCGACAATGACGTGATCCCCAATGCTTCGACGAGTCCTTCGACCCTCCTCGTCGAGATCCCCCACACGTACGATTCCGCGACGACCTGAATGAACGCCCGTTCTGACCGTCGGCGGGCGTCGAGCAGCCAGCTGGGGAAGTACGAGCCGGCCCTCAGCTTCGGGATCCGTCGATCGATGCTGCCCGTCCTCGTATCCCACCGACGACTCCGATACCCGTTGCGGCGGTTCACCCGATCCGGCGATGCTTCCCCATACGGGGCGCCGCACATCGCGTCGGCCTCGGCGGACATCAGTTCCTCAGCGAAGCTGCGCACCATCTCACGCAACAAATCGCTGTCGTCGGCCTCGAGCTGCCCGCTTCAGCCACGCCAACGCGTCCATGCTCTTGTTGATCACCGCGTTCTCCTCACGGTCG
>JAOZRW010000174.1 GCA_029939995.1 Acidimicrobiia bacterium
ATCCCTTCACGTCCGGGCCGTCGCCGGATCGATCACGCTCGGGCTGGGCGTCGCTACGCTGTTCGTCGGGTTGTTCACCTCCGTATCGGGGGGCATCTGGTTCGTGGCGATCGGCGCGCTCGTGTTCTTCGTGGGCGTGTCGATCATCGCCCCTCTGGCGGCAGAGCCCGTCGCTGCGGTTCTCGGATGGCCCCTCCCGAGGATGTTCGGCGTGGCCGGGCAACTCGCGCAGGACAACACACGCCGGAAGCCGAGACGAACCGCATCGACCGCGTCGGCGCTGATGGTCGGGGTCGGGCTCGTCGTATTCGTGGCGGTGTTCGGAGCCTCGATCAAGACGTCGATCGCCGAATCGGTGACCGAGACGGTTCCCGCCGACTTCGCCGTGCAGTCGACGAACTTCATGGTCGGTGTGAGCCCGGCGTTCACCGACGAGGTGCGTTCACTGCCTGAGATCGGGGATGTCTCCACGCTCAAGGTAGGAACCGCCGTCGTCGAAGGGGCGAACGCCACGATCGTCGGCGTCGACCCCGCGACCATCGCCGCCGTCACCAACCTCGACCTGTCGCCCGGATCGTTCGAGTCGCTCGCGGCGACGAACGGCGTCATCGTCATCGAGTCCACCATGGAGGACAACGGCTGGTCCGTCGGAGACCTCATCACGATCGCGTACCCACAAGATCCCGGAGGTCCGGTTGAGATCGTCGGAACGATGGAGACGACGAACTTCGGGGAGTTCATCATCACGCAGAACGCCTACGCCGCCGGGTTCACCGACCCGTCGGACATGTGGGTGTTCGCCAACCGCGCCGACGGCGTGGCCATCGAGGACGCCCGGGCCGCCATCGACGACGTGGCAGCAGCCTACGCGAACGTGAAGGTCCAGAACAAGAGCGAGCTCCTCGCCGACGCCGAGGCGCAGATCGACCAGATGCTCGCCCTGTTCACCGGTCTGCTCTTCCTGGCGATCATCATCGCAGTGCTCGGAATCACGAACACGCTGGCACTGTCGATCATCGAGAGGACGAGAGAGATCGGCCTTCTCCGCGCCGTGGGCATGGTGCGACGCCAGGTGCGGCGGATGATCCGATGGGAAGCGGTCATCATCGCGCTCTTCGGCGCCGTGATGGGCATCGGCGTCGGCCTCTTCCTCGGATGGGCCGTCGTACGGGCGCTCGCGGTCGAAGGCCTCGGGTCGTTCACGATCCCGGTCTCCCAGATCGCGATCCTCGTCGTTCTATCTGCTCTCGCCGGAGTGATCGCCGCCATCTATCCGTCTTGGAAAGCTTCGAGGCTCAACG
>JAOZRW010000175.1 GCA_029939995.1 Acidimicrobiia bacterium
CCGGTGCGAAGTCCGGGCAGGCGGTCTCGCTGGGAAGTAGTAAACCCTTGACCTACCTGCATGCCCCTTATTGGGTATAGCCATTTGTTGGGGTGCGTATTCAATCCGCGCGTTTGCTTCCGTCTCTTTTTTAACAACGTACAATTCCTTTACAACGTGAGCAAAACAAAAGAAGAACAAATGTCTAACAGCCACATTAGAAATTCGGATTCTCTTTTGAAATGTTGGTTGGTAGCAGAGCGTTCACATTTTTACTGGCTTTGAGGATGTATTAAACTTTTAATTCCTGACGAAAAGGTTTTGACTGCTTACAAATAAAACACTTGTGGGTTACATCTTGCTTATTTTCAAACGTCTGTTTTTGAGTGTGTCTGTTACAAGTCAGAGTATTGGGAAATCAGAGAGTTTGCCTTCCTTGCTTTTTCAATCACTAAACTATTTTTCCGACAACCCAACTTTTGACTTACCGTAAGCAGAACAAAAGCCTTTACTGACTGATGACTTTTTAAAGACGCATGTTTTTTTTGACAGCGCGGAGAATCAGGGCGTTTGGTTGGTACAAGGAATTTGTTTTTATCCGTTTGTTCTCATCCAACAGGTTTTGTTTTTGACCTCTAAGATTAAAAATAACCAATGTTCTTTTTAATGTTTTTGGTTGGAACGTTACTCAATTTTAAACGTTACTCCTGATAAAACTAAACCTATACCCTCATAGGCATATGCACCCCAACGGTTGGGCTATGCCCAGTAAGGGGAGGGGAGAACCGTTTGCTTTGTTTCTGCCCCCGAGCCTGCCCGCCCCTTAAAAGTAGTAATTTTTTGTCAGATTCGAGACTGTCTGTCCGGTGCGAAGTCCGGGCAGGCGGTCTCGCTGGGAAGTACTAAACCCTTGACTTACCTGCATGCCCCTTATTGGGTATAGCCTTTTGTTGGGGTGCGTATTCAATCCGCGCATATGCATCCGCCTCTTTTTTAACAACGTAAAGCTTCTTTTAAACGAGAACAAAACAAAAAGAGAGGTAAAAACCGACACATTAGAAATTCGGATTATCTTTTGAAATGTTAACTGTCAGAGCGTTCACAATTTTACTGGCATTGAGGATGTACTAAATTTTCAATTCCAGATGAAAAGCTTTTGTCTGCTTACAAACAAAACATTTGTGTGTAACATTTTGCTTATTTTCAAACGTCTGCTTTTGGGTGTGCATGGTGCCTGGCAGAGCTTTGGGGTATCAGAAAGTTTGACTTCCTTGCTTTTTCAATCACTAAACTATTTTTCCGACAACCCAACTTTTGACTT
>JAOZRW010000176.1 GCA_029939995.1 Acidimicrobiia bacterium
GTTCTCACTCCCGACGAGGTTCGGGCACTGGCGGCGCAGTGTTCGACGACGACGAGCTACGGGATCCGGAATCGGGCGTTGATCGTGCTGCTGTATCGCACGGGGCTGCGGCTCGGCGAGGCGCTCGCGTTGCGGCCGAAGGACATCAACTTCGAGGTCGGCTCGGTCGTGGTGCTCCACGGCAAGGGCGACCGGATGCGCACCGTCGGTATCGACCCCGGTGCCAATCCTCACATCGAAGCATGGATCGAGCGCAGGCGGACCCTCGAGCTGCCGGACGACGCACCCCTGTTCTGCACGCTGCAGGGGAGACCGATCGCCCCGGCGGGGTTGCGGCAGACGCTTCGGCTGCTCGCTTCGCACGCTGGAATCGACAAGCGGGTGTATCCGCACGGGTTCCGCCACACCCACGCGTACGAGCTGATGATGGAAGGCGTCCCGATGCCGATCATCCAACGGCAGCTCGGCCACGCATCGTTGGCGACGACCGACACGTACCTGGCGCACATCGCCCCGAGGCAGGTCATCGAGACCATGGCGAAACGAGAATGGGAACCGTGAGCCATTTCGGGCTCCGGGGTCGCGGTGAGATGCCTTCTCTCCAACCGGGAGCATCGAGTCGGTCGCAGCTGCGTAACGCGGTACCTCGATGACCGAAGATGCCTGGGTTGCGAACTTCCGGCTCGGTGCCGAGGCCTGTCGGGGGAAGACCTACCCGGTTGAGATTCTCACTCCCGACGAGGTCCGGGCCATGGCGGCGCAGTGTTCGACGACGACGAGCTACGGGATCCGGAATCGGGCGCTCATCGTGATGCTGTACCGCACCGGGCTGCGTCTTGGCGAAGTCCTTACGCTCCAGCCGAAGGACGTGAACCTCGAGATCGGGGCGGTCACGGTGCTGCACGGCAAGGGTGACCGGATGCGTACTGTCGGGATCGATCCCGGGGCCGATCCGCATATCGCCGCGTGGCTCGATCGCCGGGTCGCTATCGGTCTTGCGTCCGATGCGCCGTTGTTCTGCTCGTTGCAGGGCAGGCCGCTGACGGGGAACACCATCCGGGACACGCTGCGTTCGCTTGCGCGGCGTGCCGGGATCGACAAGCGGGTGCATCCGCACGGGTTCCGTCACACCCATGCGTACGAGTTGATGATGGAGGGCATCCCGATGCCGATCATCCAGCAGCAGCTCGGCCACGTGTCGCTGGCGACCACCGACCGGTACCTGGCTCATATCGCCCCGAAGCAGGTGATCGAGACGATGGCTAAGAGGGAGTGGAGCCCGTAGCGACCTGAACGAT
>JAOZRW010000177.1 GCA_029939995.1 Acidimicrobiia bacterium
GCCGTCGTCGAAGGGGCGAACGCCACGATCGTCGGCGTCGACCCCGCGACCATCGACGCCGTCACCAACATCGACCTGTCGCCCGGTTCGTTGGAGTCGCTCGCGGCGACGAACGGTGTCATCGTCGTCGAGTCCGCCATGGAGGACAACGACTGGTCCGTCGGAGACTTCATCACGATCGCGTACCCCCAGGATCCAGGAGGTCCGGTTGAGATCGTCGGAACGATGGCGACGACGAACTTCGGGGAGTTCATCATCACGCAGAACGCCTACACCGTCGGGTTCACCGACCCGTCGGACATGTGGGTGTTCGCCAACCGCGCCGACGGCGTGGCCATCGAGGACGCCCGGGCCGCCATCGACGACGTGGCAGCAGCCTACGCGAACGTGAAGGTCCAGAACAAGAGCGAGCTCCTCGCCGACGCCGAGGCGCAGATCGACCAGATGCTCGCCCTGTTCACCGGTTTGCTCTTCCTGGCGATCATCGTCGCCGTGCTCGGCATCACGAACACGCTGGCTCTGTCGATCATCGAGCGAACGAGAGAGATCGGCCTCCTGCGTGCCGTGGGCATGATGCGCCGACAGGTGCGGCGGATGATCCGGTGGGAAGCGGTCATCATCGCCCTCTTCGGCGCCGTCATGGGCATCGGCGTCGGCCTCTTCCTCGGCTGGGCCGTCGTGCGGGCGCTCGCTGTCGAAGGCCTCGGATCGTTCACGATCCCGTTCTCCCAGATCGCGATCCTCGTCGTTCTGTCCGCCCTCGCCGGAGTGATCGCCGCCATCTATCCGTCTTGGAAAGCTTCGAGGCTCAACGTTCTCGAAGCGATCGCCTACGAATAGACGATGAAGACTGCCGGCGCAGGCGTGATATCGTCGCTCCATGAACGACCCCGTGTCGTGCACGTCCACGAGGTGTCAGGGATGACGAACGAAGCCAAGCCGAACGGTGAGAGCCTGCTCTCGAAGGTCTTCTCGCGTGCAACGGGCGTCGTCGTCGATGCGGTCGATCCCGACACGATCATCGACCAGGTCGACGTCAACGCGCTCATGGACCGGGTCGATGTCAACGCCCTCCTCGACCGCGTCGATCCACAGATCATCCTCGACAACGTCGACGTGAACGCCCTCCTCGACCGCGTCGACGTCGACGCCCTCCTCGACCGCGTCGACGTGAACGCGCTCATGGACCGGGTCGATGTCGACGCCCTCCTCGACCGCGTCGACGTGAAGGAACTCACGGACCGGGCGGGGATCCCCGACATCGTGCGCGAGAGCACGGGGGCGCTCG
>JAOZRW010000178.1 GCA_029939995.1 Acidimicrobiia bacterium
GGGGCTGTCGGCGTCCCGGTAGTCGCGCCACACGCCGTCGACGAGCAGCTCGCCGCTGTTCGCCTCGTTCCATCCGCCGCCGCACTCGTCGGGATGGTCGGATCGGCTGTACAGCAGGTCGCCGCAGAGGGTCTGGAAACGGCCGCTGGTGATGTCGACGGAACCGGTCCAGTCGGTTTCGGTCGGGAACTCGACCTCTCCGATGAGTCGACGGGTCAGGAACACGTTGTCGCCGAAGACCAGGTCGTCCTGTTCGTCGCCGTCGGCCATGTCGTGACCGGCGCCGCCGACGATGACATCGCGGCCGAGGTTGCCGAAGATCGTGTCATCGCCACCGTTCTGATAAGCGCGGGATTCGATGTACCGCACCGACGAGAGCGCCGTCGTCTGGATCTTCTGGAGTCGGGTGTCGGGCTCGTTCGGATCGGCGACCTGCTGCACGATCACGCCGTGGTCGCCGAAGATGATGTCGTCGTACGCCGCCTGCGGCCCGCCCAGTTCGGTGTCGGCCGCGTGCACGGTCGCTCCAACCACGTAGCTCGTGCTGCCCTCACCGTAGATCTCGTCGTCGCCGGCGACCATGAGGTCGCGGTTGTACGCCGGCTTCGGTGCGAGCGTGAAGTCACCGGGCTTGATCGGCGGATCGTCGGTACCGGGATTCTGCGGGATCGGCCTCGGGTCGAGGGTCGGCGCCGGGCTGTGGTTGGTGTACTCGATCGTGAGGCCGCGGGTGAGGATGTTGACGTTCACACCGCCGTCGCCGTAGATGTGGTCGACACCGCGCAGGCCGAGGATCGTGTCGTTGCCGGAGCCGCCGGCGAGATGGTCGCCCGCCTGGCTGCCGATGATGAGGTCGTCGCCCTCGCCGCCGTACGCCGTGAACCCGACGGTCGGCAGGGTGCAATTACCTTCGACGCATGTCACGCCTGCGAACAGTCCGCTGCCGTCGATGATGTCGTTGCCGGCGAAGTCGAACTTGTTGGCGAGCGGGAAGAGCCATTCGTCGTCCTCGTTCTCCTGCTCCGGCAGCTTCCAGAAGGGATCGAACGGCTTCGGCCCGAACTCGAATCCCTTGACGCTGTCGGATTCACCGCCGTACCAGACGGCGTCCTGCGACGTGTCGCCGTAGACGACGAGCGGCGAGTCGGGACCGGCGATGGCTCCGGTGCCGTCCTGTCCGCCGCACGGGTCGTCGGTGTTGGCGAGGTTGCAGACGGTTATCCGGTCTCCACCGACCCGGAAGCCACCGTCGAAGTCGGCGTCGTAGCCCCACACCGTCAACT
>JAOZRW010000016.1 GCA_029939995.1 Acidimicrobiia bacterium
TCACCTCGTAGCCGCTCACCGATGACAGGTCGAGCATCGCCGTGTAGGTACCGGCTTCGAGTCCGACGAACTTGTAGAACCCGACCCACGCAATGGTGGCGGTCGTCGCTGTCGCGATGACATTGCCTTCGGCGTCCTTGAGGATCACCTTTGCGCCGTTGAATCCGACCTCGCCGTTGTCCTGGATGCCGTTCTTGTTCGCATCGAGCCAGACGGTGTCGCCCAATTGCGATGTGCCCTCGACGATTGACTTCACCTTGTAGTGAGACGGGTCGGTCGCCGTCACCGTGGTGGTGCCGTAGGTGCCCGTTGCGGTGCCGAAGTTCTCGTAGTCGGCGCTGCCGACCGTACCGGTCTTCTCGCACGATTCTGAGGCACCTGCAGCCAGGTCGTCGATCACGCAGATATCACCTTCGACGTCATCGGTCACCGTGACGTTGGTGAGATCGACGTTTCCGGTGTTGGTGACCACATACGTCCACGTCACGGGACTGTCGGTGTCGAGCTCGTCGGCGGAGGCCCAATCATCGGCGTCGTTGTCGTTTGTGGCTTTCTCGATTGCGATCGATGGAGCATCCGGTGTCCGTTGTTGGAGCTGGTTGCCGAAGGTGCAAATCACGTGCCCGCCTTCCTTCAACTCCACCGAAATGCTCGCTTTGGTGATGCTGCCCACGGACTCGCCATCGTTGGTCTTGCACCCGGCGTCGACGAACTCCCATCCTTCGCCGAGCGATTCGAGGTTCTCCGCCACGTCATAGGTGCCGGCCTTCAACTCGGTGAAGGTTGTTTCGGCCTCATGATCTATCGTCGTCAAGGAGAAGGGACCCAGAGTATCGCTCAGGAACTCGAATGTGCCGTTCCCCAACAGGGCGATCTTCTTGATCGTCAACGTCGCCGGTTCCGGTTCCGGTGTGTAGGTGTTGGTGAACGTGCAGGTGACGGTCTCGCCAGCGGCGAGATCGATCGCGGACGGATCTGAACCGTCCGTGCAGGTCGCTGATGTCAACGCCCAGTTGTCAGGCACGTTGGTCTCAGAGACCGAGTAGGTGCCGGCGACGAGCGGACCGGAGTCGTTCGTGGCGCCGTCGGTGAGCGTGAAGTTGCTGCCGTAGTCCGTCGTGAACTCGAACGACTGCAACGAACCATCCGGGTCGGTCTGCTTCTCAACAATGATCTTCCCCGGCTCCGGCTCCGGTGTGTAGGTGTTGGTGAACGTGCAGGTGACGGTCTCGCCAGCGGCGAGATCGATCGCGGACGGATCTGAACCGTCCGTGCAGGTCGCTGATGTCAACGCCCAGTTGTCAGGCACGTTGGTCTCAGAGACCGAGTAGGTGCCGGCGACGAGCGGACCGGAGTCGTTCGTGGCGCCGTCGGTGAGCGTGAAGTTGCTGCCGTAGTCCGTCGTGAACTCGAACGACTGCAACGAACCATCCGGGTCGGTCTGCTTCTCAACAATGATCTTCCCCGGCTCCGGCTCCGGCGACTGTCCTGCGCAGACGATCCAGTGGGAGACGGCGGGCTGTTGTCCGCCCGGGTTGAGATTCGCGTAGTAGGGCACGCCGTCGCTCGGATGCGGGTAGATGGCATCATTCCCGTTCGCTCCCGCCTTTACGACGAGACCTTCCCAGTGGTCGTAGTTGCCGCCGAACCAAGCCGAGTCGTATGGGTTCAAGACGACTGCTTTGCCGCCGTCGGCGAGGTTTCCGTACGGGGTGGCAGTCGTCGGTGGATCGATCTTCTCACACACCGTCGGGTGCCCGGAGAGGTTCTCGAAGTAGCCCTCCCAGTAGCCCGGATCATTGGTGTTGGCCGCTTGCGCGCTGGGAGCTATGGCAGCCACTGCGGCGAACATCAAGGTCGCAAGCGTCATGATCAGCAGTCTTCGAATGTGCCCGTGGTCACGAGTCAGCGTTGTAGGAAACACCTACTACCTCCATTGTCAGTTCGGAGCCGTCTCGACGGTCTCCCGGTGCTGTGCTGCCAAGCCCCGGCATCACAGCGTCCGTATCTCATCTCATCTTGTGCGGTTTGGGCAAGAACCTTTGATACACCATTTCCCTTTGCCCAATTCAACCGCAGTCCTCAACTAGTGGATATGGGTCGAACGGGTCAATCACTCGTAGTAACCGTACGGCTACTCGGGGTGTGCGGCAAGGGTGCTTCGGTTCATCACCGCAGTGTCTAGTTCCCCCGCGGTTACTGCGATGGCCGTCGAGTCCCGGCGAAGGGCGATCAGGGCCGCTTCTCTCAGGACTCCTGACAGGTCGGCGAACGACATGTCGACGGTGGTGCCGACGAGACGATCCAGGTCGACGTCGTCGGCGAACGGAACGTCGGAGATCTCGAAGAAGGCACGTCTCGCCTCCGGTGCGGGGAGGCCGAGGTGGAGGTGGACCTCGAGACGACCCGGACGCAGCAGGGCGGGATCGACCAGATCCCGGCGGTTGGTCGCACCGATGACGAACACGTCGCCGCGGTCGGAGACGCCGTCCATCTCGGTGAGGAGCGCCGCCACCACGGAGTCGGTGACGGAGTTGTTCGAGCTACCCCGCACGGGGGCGAGGGCGTCGATCTCGTCGAAGAACAGGATGGCCGGCGCCACGGCCCGTGCACGGGAGAAGACCTCCCGAACTGCCCGCTCCGACTCGCCGACCCACTTGTCGAGAAGCTCCGCTCCCTTGATCGGGAAGAACGCTGCCCCAGACTCGTGGGCGAGGGCCCGGATCACATACGTCTTCCCCGTCCCCGGGGGCCCATAGAGGAGGAGGCCTCGCGGTGGTTCGATGCCGAGACGGGTGAACCGGTCCGGGTCCCGCATCTGCCAGATCACGGACTCGGTGAGGCGCTGCTTGACGTCCGTGAGATTCGCGACGCGGTCGAAGCCGTAACCCGGGATCTCTCCGGAAGAGATCGTGCCCAGCGAGGGGGTGGTTCCGTCGATGGCGGCCATGACCGTCTCCTGGTCGACCGGTTTCCCCGAGCCGGCCGCTCCTGCCGAGGCCTGCAGGACGGCGGACACGATGTCGGCGCTGGAGAACCCCGGTGACCGGGTGGCCAGAAGGTTGAAGTCGACGTCGAGGGTTGGCACGCGGGCGAGGGCTGCCTCGAACAGTCGCTTGCGGCGTTCGAGATCCGGCGGCGGAACGGTGAGGGACCGGGGAAGCAGCGGGCTCTTGGCGAGATCGTCACCGAGTGTCGCCGTTGAGTGCACGCCGAGCACGCATGCCATACCGGGGCGCTGTGCCACGGCGTCGAGGAACCAACGCATGATCGCCGCTACCTGGTTCTTGAACATGCCTTCGCTTCCGGCGACGGCGTCGAGACGATCGATGAACAGCACGACGGGAGGGTCGGTGTCCTTGACGGCCCGCTCGAGCAGGGTCAGGAGGCGCTCCGGCTTGAACACGAGGTCGAGCGAGACGTCGTGCACCGGGACGCCGGCGGCTTCGGCGGCGGCCGTGACCAGCTCGGAGCGACCGCACCCGGCCGGACCCTCGACGATGACGCCTGCGACCGAGGGAAGGCCCCAGGAGCGGGGAAGGTTGGAGCGGGATGTGAGGAGGGTGATCCATCCGATGAGTGTCTCGAGTTCGGTGTCGAGACCGGTGAGCAGGGCGTCGGCGGTGGACGGCGTCTCACCGGCAGGGCGGCCCGTAGGTTGGGTAGCGACTTCGGGTTCTGCGTCGGCCGAATCGTGCACAACGGTCCGGTTGCCGACCGTCCCGGCCGGCCCCGGCGTGACCGAGACCACCCGGACGGTTCGCTCTTCGTCTCCGGCCTCACCGTACGAGCCGTGCACGATCACGCGGTCGCCTGCGGTTACGACATGGCCCTGGAGGGATCGGGCGAGGTGCCGCGCGTCCAGCCCGTCCGCACCCGACACGACGAGCCTCCTCGCCTGTGGAACGACCGCTCGTGTGACGTCGATGGAATCGCCGACGCGGATCCCGGCGTTCTCCAGGGCCCGCGGGCCGACCGTGAGGGCGTTCGGTCCCGGAACCTCTCCCGGGGAGACGAGGCAGTGCGTGTCGCCCAACTTCACGACGCCACCGCCGGGGAGTCCCATGGCGGCGAGCAACGCTGCGTCGGCTTTGGCGACCGGATCGGCTCCGGCCCGGATGATGAAACGCATCCCCCAAAGGTAGCGTCGTGTTGTGAGTGAGGGGCGCCCGGGTGTCGATCACCGGGTCATGCGAGAGCCGGGACGGGGCGGACGGGTAGCGAGATCGTCCCCGTGCCCTGGACGATGTGGACGCCATCCCGGTCCAGCCACTTCCAGATGAGGTGGGCTTCTTCCGCCTCTGCGACGGAGCGGGGCACCTGCGGCACGTCCCCGGCCGGTTCGTGCGCTTCGACCAGCGGCAGGGAGGTTCGCGCGTTCCACGAAGCGACCAGCCTGCCGTGGCGTACGACGATCCCGTCACCGTCGGCATCCTCCATCCAGACGGTGCCTGCAGCTGCGAGCGCTTGCCATGCTCTTCTCAGCGAAAGGCTTCGGGCAAAGAAGCGATATCGGTCTCTGGCCTGTGCTGCGTCCTCGAAGCGGCGGTCGGCGGCCAGGCGAAGCATGCGATGGCGGAGCGGTTCGAGCAACTCGGACGGGTCGGTGACGATGCCGTGGCGGAGTCGTTCCACGACCGTGTCGTAGGTCGCCTCGTCGGCGTCCCCGCCGCACGGGCAGAGCACCGTCCCGAGTTGCCCGAAGGTGCAGGCGGCCGTGCGTTTGGTTCCGGTTCCGTTGCATCGTCGGATCGGGACCGCGTCCCAGATGGCATGGACGACCGTCTCCGCAGCTTGCCGGGATCGATACGGTCCGAGATAGAGGGCGTCGTCGTCCTTCGCCATGCGCACCATCGACAACCGTGGGAAGCGCTCCTTCGTGAGCTTCACCCAGTGTTGACTCCTCGGCGGCCGGGACTTGCGGTTGTAGCGGGGACGGTGTTCGGCGATGAGGCGCAGTTCCGTCACCTCGGCTTCGATCTCGGTCGCACATTCCCGGTGATCGACCCGAACGAGGTCGCGAAGCATCTGGGCTACCGACTTGCGGTCGTCGCCGTAGAAGTACGAGCGAACCCGGCTGCGGAGGTTCTTCGCCTTCCCGACGTAGATGACGTTCCCGCTGCGGTCGACGAAGAAGTACACGCCCGGCTTGCGGGGAAGATTCCCCGTTAGTTCGATCTTCGAGTAGTGGGCGGATCCTCGCGCCGTCGGCAGCATCAGCAGATCGTCGAGGTGGGTGACACCGAGCATGCCGGCATGTTCGAGGAGGGACCAGAAGACGTGCGCGGTGGCGACGGCGTCGTCCAACGCCCGGTGAGTCGGCGGCGTGGGCGCTCGGAAGTGGGCGGCGAGGGTCGAGAGCTTGAGGTTCCGTACATCGGGGCGGACGAGCCGGCGGGCGAGGCCGAGCGTGTCGATCGTGCGATTGGGGATCTTGTCGTACCCCAGACGCAACGCGGCGGCGTTGAGGAACGACATGTCGAACCGGATGTTGTGGCCGACGATCACCGACTGTCCGATGAACTCGAGGAACGAGGGGAGGGCCTCTTCGATCGTCGGAGCTTCGATCACCATCGAGTGTGTGATGCCGGTGAGCACCGTGATGAATGGGGGAATGTCGGTGCCGGGATTCACGAGCGTTTGGAAAGAGCCCGTCTGCTCGCCCCCGACGAACTTGACGGCGCCGATCTCGGTGATCTCGCAGTCCGCCGCGGTCGCCCCCGTGGTCTCGAGATCGAGGACGCAGAACGGCACCTCGTGGAGTGGCGCTCCCATGTCTTCGAACGTTCGCTGGCCGGCCAACATCGGCACCTCCGGGACCGGAACCGTACATCGAACAGACGTTCGATTCAAGGAGAGAAGGCAGGCATGATCGTCCAGGAGGGATATTTCTGAAGAATCTTGAAGATTCTTTCGGATAGGGCGCGTTTTCGCGCGTTTCTGTCACACCCGGCCGGTACGTTGTTGGCATGTTGGAAGAGCACATCGACACCATCCCCGCCGGGCTGGATTCCATGGAGCCGGGTCCGGTGCTGGCCGGGTTCCTTGCCTCGATCGATGTGGCCCGGGTGTCGGCGTACGACCGTATCGTCGTGTTGCGAGCTCATCAGCGGATGGCCTCGCACTATCAGGCGCGGGTGTACCGGGACATGGCGGCCGTCGTCGATGTGATGTCGGAAGAGGAACCCACTCCCGAATTCGCCGCCGATGCGGCGGCTGCCGAGATACGGGCCGCCCTCCGGCTCACCCGTCGCGCCGCCGACACGGAGCTCGCCTTCGCCCTCGACCTGGAGCGGCGACTGCCCCGGTTGGCTTCCCTGCTCTCGTCGGGGGACATCGATGCGAGACGGGCCAGGGTCATCGAGCGCTCGACGGTCCACTTGACCGACGGAGCGGCACGTCTCGTCGTAGACCGGATCGCTGATGTAGCTCCCCAACTGACGACCGGGCAGCTCGCCGCCAGGATCCGTCGCCTGTGCATCGAGGCTGCTCCGGAACAGGCTGCCGATCGGTTTCGGCGGGCTGTCGAGGATCGGCGCGTCGTCGTCGAGCCCAATGAATCCGGAACCGCCAACCTCATGGGCCTGGATCTGACGCCCGATCGTGTCGCTGCGATCAGCCGACGGATCAACGCGATGGCCCGGACGATGAGGGGCGGCGGTGAGACCCGGACCATGGATCAGCTGCGGGCCGACGTGTTCATGGACCTGTTGTCCGGCAAGGTGTCGGCCGGTTGCGACACCATGCCGGCCGGCGTCGTCGATATCCGCGTCGATCTCGACACTCTGATCGGCCTCAGCGAGCACCCCGGTGAGTTGGCGGGCTACGGACCCGTGATCGCAGACCTCGCCAGGAAGATCGCCGAGGATGGGCTCGATGCCGAATGGCGCTACACGATCACCGACACTGCGAGTGGAAATCCCGTCGCGAACGGCATGACGCGGCGGAGACCGACTGCCGGCCAACGTCGGAGTGTCGAGAGCCGGGATCTCACGTGTGTCTTCCCCGGATGCCGTATGCCCGCGACCGACTGCGATCTCGATCACTCGATCCCATGGGCGCAGGGTGGGCCGACCGACGAAGAGCATCTCGCTCCGTTGTGCCGACACGATCACATCACCGTCCGCCACGGTGCCGGGTGGGGCTACCGGCGACTTCCCGGCGGCGGCTACCGGTGGACGAGCCGACTCGGCCACACCTACACATCGATCCGGCGACCACCCTGACGGGCCGGCGACGTCAGTCGCTCAGATGTGCCCGGCGAACCGCTTCGGAGAGCAGGATCGCCGCCGAGACGGACGCATTGAGGGAGTCGGCGGCTCCGGCCATCGGAATACGGACCGGCGTTCCGACCTCCATCCACGAATCCGTGACGCCGGCGTGCTCGGAGCCGACGACGATGGAGATCGGGCCGGTGAGGTCGGCATCCCAGTAGATCGCATCGGCATCGGGAGTGGCGACGACGACCGGACCATGGCCGACGGCCCATCCGATGGCGGTCACGGTGTCGGCAACGGCGAACGAAACGGAGAACAGCGCTCCCTGCGATGCACGGACCACGTTCGGATTGAACGCGTCGACGGTCGGATCTGCGATCAACAGGTCGGCACCCATGGCGTCGGCGGTCCGGAACATCGCCCCGAGGTTCCCCGGTTTCTCGATCGCTTCGGCCACGAGAACAAGATCTCGTCGAAGCGTGTCGAGTTCGGGGTGCCATGTCGATGCGACTGCGACGATCCCATCCGGGCTCTGGCGCATCGTCAGCTTCTCGAACGCTCGTTTCGACACCGTCGTCGATGCCGCTCCCGATTCGGCTGCTCGACGGCGGACCGCCGTGGCCTCGGGAGGGGCGATCTCGGGAGAGAAGAAGACCTCTTCGATCGGGACCCCGGCATCGAGAGCACGCTCGACCTCGCGCGTCCCCTCGATGAGGAACCGTCCCCCGGAATTCCGCTCCCGCCGCTTCTTCAGGCGGGCGGTCTCGACGATCCGCCGATTGGAGGGACTTTCGATGTCGGGCGTCACCATCCGCCGCCGCCGCTCGACGAGAAGCCTCCGCCGCCGCTGAAACCTCCGAACGACCCGCCGCTCCACGACGAACCTCCCCAGGAGGAGCCGCCGCTGGACCCGAAGCCGCCTCCGCCGCCCCACCAGGACCCCCGGTCCTTCGACCAGGAGGTGTCGCCGTAGACCGGCTCCCATCCGTAGGAGTCGGAGACACCGCGGGTGATGACCCAGTGATGGAAGAACATCGTGAACGGGTCGAACGAGGAGATACCTTCGGGGATCGGGTCACCGGTCCAGGTGTCGGTCTGTTTGCTCGTGCCCGCGTGCGCCAGCTCGGGAGCGAACCGGTCTGCGTCGTCGATGCTGCTGTCCGACAGCGCGCGGCGCTGCGCCGCATACGCAAGAGCGAACGCTCTCGGTCCCCGGGGGTCGGACGCGCCGAACGCTGCGGCGACATCCGCGTACGAACCGACGAGACCGAGCTCGTGCAGGGCCTCCCGGGCGGCCAGCCATCGACGCATGGCCTGGGACGGTTCGAGCGACATGGCGAGCACACCGGCGATGGTGCGCGACGAGTCACCGCTCGTGTACTCGGCGAGATCCTCGTGCAGCCGCTCGAAGACTTCCGGCCCGTCGTCTCGCCGATCGAGAAGGGCGGCAGTGATAGAGATCGGGAGACCGAGACGACGGGTGACCGGCCGAACACGCTCGACGTCGGCCACGGTCAGAAGCCCAGCGAGAGCGAACTCCACCGCTTCGGCCGGATCGAACCCCCGATCGCGGTGCCGCTCGTACGCGCTGAGGAACTGTCGGGTGTTCCTCTCGTTGCGGTTCATGAGGAGAAGAGCGGCGATGGCGGCCGGATCGAGGCCGTCGGCTTCGAGACCCGCGGACGCGTCGGCGAGCTTGGCTCGCACCCGTTCGTAGCGCGCCACGGCACTGTCCGGGTCCTCGTCGAGGTCGGCCAGCGCCGCGGCGACGGCCGGCCGGGCCGTCGAGTCGGGGAGGTTCTCGTAGAGGCGCTCGAGTCTCGCCGCTTTCGCTTCTGCCTCGGTCGAAACGGCCCGGTACTCGTTCACCGACTCGCTGAGGGGAACGTCGCCGTCGAGGAGCGGCGCAGCGTCGGCGACCGCGAGGCCCAGCGGCGTGATCCGAAGTTGGCCGATGGGCGAGTCCACGAGATCGACGATGAGGGCGTCCCCCGTGCGGCGGCGGGCGGCGGCCACGCGGTGCGGGCGGAGCGAGTCGATCAGCCGATTGAGCTCTCTGCGCCTGGACTCGAACTCCTCCTCGTCGTCGAGGTCGACGTCCAGTGCCGCGTCGGCTGCTTCCTGGACGGCGTTCTCGAGGAGCGGACGCTCATCGGAGGCGCGCAACGCGAGCGGTTCCCTCGTCTCTTTCAGCAGACGGTCCCGATCGATGACGTCGACGAGGCCGAGACTCCACAGGGCCGTGAGGGCATCCATGTCGGACGGGTCGCCCGATGAGACCCTCCACAGTTCGGTGAGGCCGACATTGGTCGGGATGTCCGCGGTCGACGGCGGCGGCTCGGCGTAGCGCTCGTATCGAGGAAGGTCGTTGCCCGACGGTTCGAGCCGCGCGAGATCGGCGTCGATCAGACTCTCGCGTTCTTCGCGAAGTTGCTTGTTCTTCTTGCGGCGCAGGCCGAAGACACGGCCGACGATCGAGTAGATGAAGAATCCGACGATGCCGAGGAAGACGACGAGCCCGAACGGGAACCCGCCCGAGTCGGTCTCCTCGGTGAGCGTGCCCGCGAGCGCCTGCTCGATCGAGCCAACGATCGCGAGAAGGCCGCCTTCGAAATCCTCTGCAGCGAAGAAACTGCGTGCCGACCCGGCGATCGCGCTTCCCGAAACGGTCACGCCGTCCTGGGTGACGACTTCGGTCCGACGCTCGTCGAGCGACACGAGAACGAGGATCCCGTTCTCCTCGACCGGATCCCCGATGCCCCACGCGTTCGCGAGGTCTGCGGCGAAGTCGGCGGGGTCTTCCCCCCGGCTGTTCTGGACGACGACGACGGCGATCGGATTCCCGTAGTGGCCCACGATCCGGGAGATTGCGTCTTCGATCCGCTGGGGGTCGTCGACGACGCCCGCCTCATCCGTGAAGAAGCCCTGGCAGACGACGCCTGCGTACTCGCCGCAATCCACCGGCGCTCGCTGAGCCGCCGCCGGGGAGATCGTGAGGAACACGGCGGCCAGGGAGACGAACGAGAGGAGGACGGTGCGAAGAGATCGTGTCATGGTCTGGATGATGGTCCCTCCGGCGCGTCGGCACAATCCGAGGACGGCGCGCTCCCGGCCCACCGCTCGCGATGGATCGTGTCGGACCTGCGGCCCCTGGCGAGTGACCCGGAACGGCGATCCGGCGCGGCGTGACCGATCGTGACGACCCCGATCGGGGACACGTCATCCGGGATCCCGAGCAGATCCGAGAGGCCTTCGAGGTTGTGCGACCCGAGGAAGCCGCCGGCGAGGCCCTCGTCCACGGCGGAGAGGAGGAGCAGCATCATCGAGGCGCCCGCGTCGACCCACCAGTACGGAACCGGCCAGCCGGCCTCGGTGGCCGACGGGCCCGTCTCACCGCCCTTGTCCTCCTCCCGGTACCGTTCGAGATACGCGTCCTTGCGGACGCAGATCACGATGTGAACCGGGGCTCGTGAGATCCACGGATCGAAGCCGTCGGCAACGTACTCATCTTCATCGGCGAGACGGGCGATCGCCCCCCTGCGCTCCGCATCCGTGACGACGACGAACGAGACACCCTGGGAGAAGCCGGCGCTCGGCGCCTTCTGCGCACGCTCCAGGATGCGGTCGAGAGCGTCGTCGGCCACCGGACGATCCGCGTAGTTGCGAACCATCCGGCGGCGACGAACGACCTCTCCGAACTCCACGTCAGAGTTCGAGCAGCGCCTCCTGGATGTTCTCCAGGGCGCTCTTCGCATCGGAGAACAGCATCATCGTCGACGGCATGTAGAACAGCGGGTTGTCGATGCCCGCGAAACCCGGCGAGAGGCTCCGCTTGATGACCACCGTCGTCTTCGCTTTGTCGACCTCGAGGATCGGCATGCCGTAGATCGGGCTCGACGCGTCGTCGCGGGCCGACGGGTTGACGACGTCGTTCGCCCCGACGACCAGCACGACGTCCGTATCGGGGAATCGCGGGTTCGAGTGGTCGAGATCGAGGAGGACGTCGTAGGGCACGTCGGCTTCGGCCAGGAGCACGTTCATGTGCCCCGGCATGCGTCCTGCCACCGGGTGGATCGCGTACTCGACGGTCACCTCGCGTTCTTCGAGGGCATCGGCGAGGTCCCGCACGGCGTGCTGTGCCTGAGCGACGGCGAGCCCGTAGCCCGGAACGACGAGCACCCGCTGCGCGTAGGCGAGCGAGATCGCGACGTCCTCGGGGGTTGCGCTGTTGACCGGCTTGTCGCCGGCGTCGATCGGACCGGCGCCTTCCGTCCCGAACCCTGCGAACAGCACGTTCGCGAGCGAACGGTTCATCGCCTCCGACATCTGCACCGTGAGGATGAACCCGGCAGCGCCGACGAGGGCGCCGGCGATGATCAGCCCCTGGTTGCCGATGACGAAGCCCGCCATCGCCGCGGCGACACCCGACAGGGAGTTCAGCAGCGAGATGACGACCGGCATGTCGGCCCCACCGATCGGGATCACGCCGGTCACCCCGAGCACGAGCGAGAGGGCGGCAAGGATCCAGTAGCCGAGCGGCTCGTTGAACCCGACGGCCCACACGGATGCGGCGGTCATCAACAGAACGAGGACCAGGTTGAAGTACGGGCCGCCGGGGAGCGCTACCGGCTTGCCGGTGATCGTTCCCTGGAGCTTCCCGTAGGCGACGAAGCTTCCGGAGAACGTGACGACCCCGATGGCGATCGACAACGCGACGGTGACTTCAGTCTCCGTGGCGTAGGCGGCGCTCGATCCGACGATCGTGCCGGCAGCGACGATCTCGGCGAACGCCACGAGCGCCGATGCGCCACCGCCGAAGCCGTTGAAGGCCGCGACGAGCTCGGGCATCGACGTCATCTTCACCTTCAGGGCGAGGACGGCGCCGATGGCGCTTCCGATGAGCGCACCGACGATGATCACCCACCACAGGATCGATGCCCACGAGACGGTTGTAGCAACGTCCGTGTGGATCGGATCGAGGTCCCTGATGTAGAACAAGGTGACGAGGATCGCGACCGCCATGCCGGCTGCAGCGATCTGGTTGCCTCGCCGCGCCGTGCGTGGTGACCCGAGACCCCGCAAGCCCAGGATGAACAGGGCTCCGGCGAGGAGGTAGAGGAGGACCATCATTTCTTGGCCCCCGGCTTCTTCTTGAACATCTCGAGCATCCGGTCCGTGACGAGGAAGCCTCCGACGACGTTGATCATGGCGAACGCCATGGCCAGGATGCCGAGGATGATCGCGAACGTGCTCTCAGCGAACGCGGCGGCGATGATCGCACCGACGATCGTGATACCGGAGATCGCGTTCGCCCCCGACATGAGCGGGGTGTGCAGCGTCGGCGGCACTTTCGAGATGACTTCGAAACCGACGAACGCCGCAAGGACGAACACGACGATTCCCTGAATGAACTCGGGGCTCACGAGACCTCCTCTTCCAGGCCCATGGCCGATCGGGTGCGGGGATGGATGATCTTCCCACCGTGGGTGATCGTGGCAGGTCCGGCGACGGCATCGTCGAGGTCGACGGTGAAGCCGTCCTCGGTGCGCCAGCGGCCGACGAGTTCCTGCAAGTTGCGGGCGTACATGCGACTGGCATCGGTCGCCACCTGACTGGGGAGATCGATCGGGCCGTAGATCGTGACACCGTTGACTTCCACGATCTCTCCGGCGACCGTTCCCTCGACGTTGCCTCCGGATGAGGCGGCCATGTCGACGATCACCGACCCGGGGTGCATACCGGCAACGACGTCTGCAGTGACCAGCGTCGGAGCGGGGCGGCCCGGGATCTGCGCCGTTGTGACGACCATGTCGGCTTTCGCCACGTACTCGGCGAGGATCTCCTGCTGCTTCGCAGCCGTCTCCTCGTCGACTTCCTTCGCGTAGCCGCCTTCGTCCATCTCGACGGTCGGGGCGGCGACGAACTTGCCTCCAAGGCTCTCGACCTGCTCCTTCGTCTCAGGTCGGATGTCGTAGGCGTGCACGATCGAGCCGAGACGCTTGAACGTGGCGATCGCCTGAAGACCGGCAACTCCGACACCGAGCACGAGGGTTCGCGCAGGGGGAATCGTACCGGCGGCCGTGACGAGCATCGACGGGAACTTCGGCGAGGCCGAAGCAGCGAGCATGACCGCGGCGTAGCCCGCGATGTTGGCCTGCGACGACAGGGCGTCCATCGCCTGGGCGAGCGTCGTCCTCGGCACCGCCTCGACGGCGAGCGCCGTGATGTTCCTCGCGGCGAGCGCCTCGACGAGATCGGTCGCTACGAAGGGATCGAGGAACCCGGCCAGGACTGCGCCTTCCGGGATCAGTTCGACCTCTTCAATGGTCGGTAGGGCGACCCGGAGAACCAGGTCGGCATCGTGGGCCGTCGCTGCATCGGCGACGATCTTTGCTCCTGCCTCGACGAGCGCATCGTCCGGGAAGCCGGCGGCGTTCCCCGCCCCGGTTTCGACCGCGACGTCCCAGCCCCAACCGGTGAAGACCTTGATGGAGGCGGGCACGACGGCGACGCGATGCTCGTGGTCGGCACGTTCGAGTGGTATTCCTAGTCGCATCGGACGGAACGGTAACGCGAAATCGTGAGGAACCCCATTCCTGGCGTGCGACGGGAAAACGGACCTGTGGCCCTTGAACGAACGGAGGATTCGTGAGATCGTCGGAGGACGGAGGAAACATGCGAAGACAGCTTCTGGAACACCCCGGTCCGCTGACCGGGAGGCCCCTCAGGATGTCGGAATCCGACGATCTCGTACCCGGGCCCGACGAGATCGTGATCGACGTGGCGGCGTGCGGCGTGTGCCGTACGGATCTACAGATCGTCGAAGGGGATCTCGACGCGCGAATGCTTCCCATCGTTCCGGGCCATCAGATCGTCGGACGGGTCCTTCGCGTCGGTGAGGGCGTGTCGACGTGGTCGATCGGAGATCGCGTCGGGGCCGGATGGTTGGGTGGGGCATGCGGCACGTGCGAGTACTGTCGCAGCGGCCGGGAGAACCTGTGCGCCGACGCCGTGTTCAACGGCTGGGACCGCAACGGTGGTTACGCCGAACAGGCGGCGGTTCGCGCCGACTATGCGCTCCACATCCCCCCGTCGTTCGACGATGTCGATGCCGCGCCGTTGCTGTGCGGCGGCATCATCGGTTACCGGTCGCTGAAGATCTCCGGGATCCGGCCGGGCGGGCGTCTCGGGCTCTACGGTTTCGGGGCGTCTGCGCTGCTGGCGATGCAAGTTGCGCTGCACTGGGGATGTGACGTCTTCGTCGCCACACGTTCGCCGATCGAACAGCAGCGAGCGATCGAGATGGGCGCGGCGTGGACCGGGTCCTATCACGACAGGCCGCCGGTCGCTCTCGACGCGGCGGTGACGTTCGCACCGGTGGGGTACGTGGTGGTCGAGGCGTTGAAGTCGGTCGCCCGGGGGGGAACGGTCGCGATCAACGCGATCCATCTCGATCGGGTTCCCACCTTCGGTTACGACTTGTTGTGGGGGGAACGGCAGATCCGGAGCGTCGCGAACTTCACCAGGGAAGATGCGGCCGAGTTCCTCGCGCTGGCAGCGGAGATCCCCATCCGGACGGTGCCCGACATCTATCCGCTCGGGGACGCGAACCTCGCCCTTCAACGGCTCAAGGACGGACTCGTCCGCGGCGCCGCCGTGCTCGTCCCCGAACGGTGACGGCGATCTCCATGCCGGGCCGGTCCCGGTTCGCCGTGGTCCTAAGGTAGGGTGCGGCTCCTTCCGAGCCGACCCGGAGATTCCATGAACCGCGACGTCGACGACACGAGAACATCGAGTCGAGGCCCTGTGATCCTGGCCGTCCTGTCCGCGGCCATGTTCGTCTACGTGATCGACACGACACTGATGAACGTTTCGATTTCGGCGCTCGTAGAGGACCTCGACACGACCGTCGGGATGGTGCAGACCGCGATCACGCTCTACACGCTCACCATGGCGTCGTTCATGCTCACCGGCGGGAAGCTCGGCGACATCTGGGGGTCGAAGCGTACGTTCCGCATCGGGCTGATCGTCTACGGTATCGGCACGACGATCACCGCGGTCGCCCCGACGATCGGGTTCGTCATGATTGGATGGTCGATCCTGGAGGGGCTGGGGTAGGCCCTGATCGTTCCCGCCATCAACACGCTCGTTCGGGCCAACTTCGCCGGGACGAAGCGAGCCTCGGCGTACGGCGTGCTGTTCGGAGTGGCGGCGGCGGGGGCTGCGTTCGGGCCGCTGATCGGCGGATGGGTCACGACCTATCTCAGCTGGCGCGTTGCATTCGGAGCGGAAGCACTCATCGTGCTCGGCGTCCTGCTCGCGT
The DNA here is from genome assembly GCA_029939995.1 of Acidimicrobiia bacterium. Taxonomy (GTDB): domain Bacteria; phylum Actinomycetota; class Acidimicrobiia; order Spongiisociales; family UBA5794; genus JAHEEL01. The sequence continues at coordinate 15,541 of JAOZRW010000016.1, forward strand.
CGGGTCTGATCACCGATGCCCCGGCGGTCGTCCCGAGACCGAGACTGGATGTCGTCGGCGTCGTGCTGTCGGTCGCAGGGCTCGGCCTGTTCGTCTTCGGGATCCTCCAGACGTCGACCCGTGGTTGGAACGATCCGGTCGTGCTCCTCCTGATCGGCGCCGGTGTCGTCGTCACCGGCGTATTCATCTGGTGGGTGGTGAGGCGGGAAGCCTCGGGCGAGCCGGCCCTGGTCCATCCGTCCATCTTCCGGCATCGGACCACATCGGCGGGACTCCCGATCCTCTCAACCCAGACATTCGCCCAAGCGGGCCTCCTGTTCCTCATTCCGCTCTTCACCCAGTCGGTGCTCGGATTCGACGCGCTGCAGACCGGGATCACCCTCCTTCCGCTCTCGTTCGGTGTCCTGCTGACATCGACGCTGACGCCGTCGCTCGGGCGGAAGATCTATCCGAAGTACATCATCCAGGTCGGTCTCGTTCTCCTGTTCGTCGGCGGGTTCATCCTCGCTCGATCGATCGAGACCGCCACCGAGGCGTCGGACATGGCCCTCGGCCTGCTCATCGGCGGGCTCGCGATCGGGATCATCGCCGGGCAACTGCCGAACCTCATCCTCAGCGGTGTTGAACCGGACGAGGCGAGTGAAGCATCCGGGTTGCAGGGGACCGCTCAGAACCTCGGAATGGCGCTCGGAACGGCGGTGATCGGCACCGTGATCCTCAGCGTGAGCTTCTCATCGATGGGGAGTCGGGTGAGTGAGAGTCCGACCATCCCCCAGGACGCCAAGGTTCAGATCACGTCTGCCCTCGAGAGCGGGTTGAACGAGGCCAACCGGCAAGAGATCGACGACGCGATCGCCGCTTCAGCGCCCGAGGTACAGAACGAGATCGATACCGCCTATCACGCTGCCGTGCTCGATGGATTCCAGGGCGCAATCATCATCGGCGGCATCGTTGCCCTGTTTGGCGCTCTCCTCGCATTCCGTTTGCCGAAGCAGAAGCTTCCCGGGGATGCCGGTGTTGAAGAGGTCATTCGGCAGACGGTACGGAGTCCGACGATTCCCGCGATGCAACTCGAGATGGACGACCTGCCGAGGAAGACCCGGTTGTAGGCGACGGGCCGCGTTCAGGTGTCGAGGAAGAAGTCCGGCATCAGGTCGGCGTCGGGAACCGACGCGTACTGCGAGAAGTCGGTCACTCCGGCTTCTGCGAGCACCTCGTCGTCGATGTAGAAGTTCCCGGTCGCTTCGCGGCTCGGCCGGGAGAAGATCTCGTACGCGGCGTCGGCCATGATCTCGGGAGACCTGGTCCGGCGCATCGACTCTTCACCGCCCAGCAGGTTCTGCACGGCCGCCGTGGCGATCGCGGTGCGCGGCCAGAGGCTGTTCACGGCCACGCCCTCGGATGCGAACTCTGCGGACATGCCCAGCGTGCACATCGACATGCCGTACTTCGCGATCGTGTACGCCAGGTTGTTGGCGAACCAGCGGGGGGCCAGGTTCAGCGGCGGGCTCAGGGTGAGGATGTGTGGATTCTCGGCCGCCATGAGGTGGGGGAGACACGTTCGCGAGACGAGATACGTACCGCGGGTGTTGATGTCCTGCATGAGATCGTACGTCTTCATCGGGAGCTGGAGCGTGCCCGCGAGGTTGATGGCCGATGCGTTGTTCACGCAGATGTCGATGCCCCCGAACGCTTCGACGGTTGCCGACACAGCGGCCTCGACCTGGTCGTCGAAGCGGATGTCGCCGACGATCGGGAGCGCCTTGCCTCCGACGGTTTCGATCTCGTCGGCGGCCGTGAAAACCGTTCCCGGCAGTCTCGGGTGCGGCTCGGCGGTCTTCGCTATCAGGGCCACGTTCGCACCGTCTGCCGCGGCGCGTTTGGCGATGGCGAGGCCGATGCCGCGGCTCCCGCCTGAGATGAACATGGTCTTTCCCGCGAGACCGGACATGAGTGCTCCTTCGTCTTGACGCCAGGGGAGGCTACTCGTCCGATGCCGGGCGACGGGCGTTCTCGATCTGGACCCGGGCCGTTTCGTCGAGGGGCAGGAGCGGTGCGCGCATGGTGCCCGGCGCCAGACCGGCCATGTCCGCGGCCGCATACGTGCCGGCGAGGCCGTGGCGTTCAACGATCGCGGTCAGGGTCGTGAGTGCCTCCTGAGCGTCGGGATCGACGCGCGCGGCGTCGACCAGGTCCGGCGCGTAGTTCGTCGACGCGGTGATGGCGCCGTGAGCGCCGCGAGCGACCGCCTCGTGCACCAGTTTCGAGGCGCCGGTGAACAGTGTGTAGCCGGGCCCCGCTCCGGCGAGCACGGGAGCGATGCGCTCTGCCTTGCCACCGGAGTCCTTCATCCCGACGATGTTCGGATGCCGGGCGAGATCGATCGCTGTGTCGACCGGCAGTTCGTATCCGGTGACGGCGGGGACCGTGTAGCAGAACACCGGGATCGACGACATGTCCGCCACGGATCGATAGAAGGACGCCACGAGGGAGTGGTCGTTGCGAAGCAGCAGCGTCGGTGTCGTCACGAGAACCGCGTCTGCTCCGGATCCGACCGCTTCCGCCACCTGGGCCGCGGCCTGGCGGACGGATTGGGCCGACACGCCGGTGAGGAGGAACGCTGAGGATCCCAGCGTCTCGCGAGCCGTCGCCGTGAGGGACGCGCGCTCACCGGTTTCGAGATAGGGGCCTTGCCCGGTGGATCCACCGAGGAGGTATCCGTCGACGCCGCGATCGGCGAGCGTCTCGAGGTTGTGGATGTGCGCGGCCCCGTCGAGCGACCCGTCGGAGTTGAACGGTGTGATCAACGCCACCATCGTGCGAGGCGGGGGCTTCATCTACGGCCTCCAGTCTGAGTGGAAGAAGCGGCCTCGTGGCCGATCGACCCGTTCGTAGGTGTGGGCGCCGAACAGATCGCGCTGCGCCTGGATCAGGTTCGCAGGGAGACGTTCCGATCGGTAGCCGTCGTAGAACGACAAGGCGCTCGCATAGGCGGGAACGGGGATACCGGCCGTGACGGCCCGCGCGACGGTGCGCCGCCAGCCGGGCTCCGCATCCGCGAGGGCACCGGCGAAGAACGGCTCCGTGAGGAGGTTCGTCACGTCGTCATCCGATCGATACGCCCGGGTGATGTCGTTGAGGAATCGGGAACGGATGATGCACCCCGCTCTCCAGAGGGAAGCGATGACCGCAGGGTCCAGGTGCCATCCATAGTCCCGGGATGCGGCGTCGAACAGCATGAACCCCTGTGCGTACGAGACGATCTTCGACGCATAGACGGCATCTTCGAGATCGGAGATCACCTGCTCGTCGTCATCGAGGGTTGTCTCGCGGGGCCCGGAGAGAACCTGGGAGGCTCCGACGCGTTCGTCGGCGAGGGCCGAAACGACTCTGGCGTACACGGCCTCGGCCACGAGCGTCGTCGGCACGGCCTGCTCCATCGAAGCCACAACCGTCCACTTGCCCGTGCCTTTCTGACCGGCGGCGTCGAGCACACGATCGAGCAGCGGAGTGCCGTCTTCGTCGGTGGCTCTCATGATCCGGGCGGTGATCTCGATCAGGAACGAGTCGAGACGACCTGCGTTCCAGCGTTCGAAGATGGGAGCCATCTGCGGCGGATTCAGACCGAGGCCGCGCCGCATCACGTCGTACGCTTCGGCGATCACTTGCATGTCGCCGTACTCGATGCCGTTGTGGACCATCTTCACATAGTGGCCGGCGCCTCCGGGCCCGATCCATTCGGCGCACGCCTCACCGTCCGCCTTCGCTGCGATCGCTGTGAAGATGGACGAGATCTCGGGCCATGCCGAGACGTTGCCGCCCGGCATGATGGACGGCCCGAAACGGGCCCCGTCCTCACCTCCGGAGATTCCCATCCCGACGAACCGGATCCCGAGGTCAGAGAGTCGTTCCGTCCGGCGCTCGGTGTCGACGAACCGGGAGTTTCCACCGTCGATGATGATGTCGCCGCGTTCGAGGAGGGGGATCAGCGCCTCGATCTGATCGTCGACGGGTCGTCCCGCCTTGATCATCATCATCACGATCCTCGGACGGTCCAACGTCGACACGAGGTCTTCGATCGAGTGGGTTCCGACGACGGCCGTGCCCGCCGCCTCGGCGGACAGGAACTCGTCGGTTCGCTCCGGGGTCCGGTTGTAGACCGCCACGGCGATGTCGTGGTCGGTCATGTTCATGACGAGGTTGCGACCCATGACGGCGAGACCGATGAATCCGAGATCAGCAGTGTTCGACATGCCCCGGACGGTATCACCCTTCGGGGATCTCATCTCCGTACAGCCACGTGTCGAAGAAGGTCCCGAGGTCGTCCCCGGACGCCTCCTCGGCCACGGTGATGAAGTCGGCGGTGGTCGCGTTGGCGTCGGCGAAGCGGTCGGCGTAGGTGCGCAGCGTCGTGAAGAAGGCGTCGTCGCCGATCTCGTCGCGCAGGGCGGCGAGGACGAGGCCGCCGCGCTGGTAGACGCTGCCGCCGAACAGGTCGTCGGGGGAGGGTGTCCCCGGCGGACCGTACCCGGCGACCTGCGCCGCCTGCATCCGGTTGGCGACGTCCTCGCGGTAGGCGGCGTCGCCGTCGACGTGCTCGGTCCACAGCATCTCGGCGTACGTGGCGAATCCCTCGTTGAGCCAGATGTCCGACCAGTCGGCGAGCGACACCGAGTTGCCGAACCACTGGTGAGCGAGCTCGTGGACGAGCACGTACTCGAAGAACGGCGCGGCGACCATCTGCCGGTCGAAGATCGAGAGCGTCTGGTTCTCGAGCGCCGAGCCGAGGCCCTCGACGACGGCGATCCCGTACCGGTCGAACGGGTAGGGGCCGAACGCTCCGGCGAGGGTGGTGATCATCTCCCCGGTCCGTTCGAGTCCCGGCGGCGCGTCGTCGACGAGATCGGGCGGGAGGAAGTTCCGGACCGTGACCCCCGACGCCTCCGACGAGGCGGGGTCGGGGACGACCTCCCAGCCCTCGCCGAGGACCATGGTGGCGAGGTAGGTCGTCATCGGCGTGCGCATCTCCCACTCCGACGCCGTTCCTGCATCCTGCGATGCCGACCCGCCGCCGTCGTCCTCCAGAACCCGTTCGCCGTTGGCGGCCGTCCCGTACCCGGCCGGTGCGCCGACCATGATCGTGAACGTCGCCTTGTCGAGCGGGTGGTCGTTGCACGGGAACCACGAATGGGCGGCGTCGGGTTCGGCGGCGACGAACTGCTCACCCTGCGAGCCGGAGAGCCACCCGATCGGGAACGGCAGGGCCGCCGACGGATACGGTTCCGGTGTTCCCGAGTAGAGGATCACCACCGTGAACGGGTCGCCGTCGGGGATCTCGACGCCGGTGACGACCAGTTCCTCTCCCTCGCGGGTGAAGGGAACGGCGGCCTGATCGACCGAGAGGTCGGAGATGTCCCACCCGGCGAAGTCGAGGTTGAAGCCCGAGAGGTTCTGCGTCGCGACGGCGTCGATGAAGACCCCGCCGCCGACCCGCCCCTCCTCGTTGTAGCGGAGGTCGATGCGGTAGTGCTGCACGTCGTAGCCGCCGTTGCCCAGCGTCGGGTAGAAGCTGTCGCCGATCCCCGCGGCGCCCGGGGTGTACCGGACGGCGTCCGGGTCGCCGCCGGATCCGCCGCCCGTGCAGGCCGTCGCCGCGAGGGCGACGGCCAGCAGGACGATCGCGACCATCCGGCGGCGGACGGGAATCGTCACATCGAGATGGCGCGGACGACGGCGTCGCCCATCTCGGCGGTGGACGCCACCGGTCCGATGCCGGCGATGTCCGCGGTGCGCAGACCGGCGTCGAGGACGTCGTTGACGGCCTGTTCGATCGCGGCGCCGGCCTCGGGTAGGTCGAGCGAGTGGCGTAGCGCCATGGCCGAAGCGAGGATCGCCGCCAGCGGATTGGCGAGACCCTTCCCTGCGATATCGGGTGCGGATCCGTGGACGGGTTCGTACAGTCCCGGGGGGCCGTCTCCGAGCGACGCGGAGGGGAGCAGGCCGAGTGAACCCGGGAGCATCGAAGCCTCGTCGGTGAGGATGTCCCCGAACAGGTTGCCGGTCACCACCACGTCGAAGTCCTTGGGCCGCGACAGCAGGTGCATGGCCATCGCGTCGACGAGCACGACCTCGTAGCCGACGTCCGGGTACTCCTCGTCCATGACCCGCTGTGCGACGCGACGCCAGAGGCGGGACACCTCGAGGACATTCGCCTTGTCGACCGAGGTGAGTTTCCCCCGGCGGGTCCGGGCGGCTTCGGCGGCAACCCGCACGACGCGTTCGATCTCCGGGGCCGAGTAGACCATCTCGCTGCGGGCAACCGTTCCATCGTTCGAGAGCGACGACGGGCCGAAGTAGATCCCGCCGGTCAACTCGCGAACGAACAGGATGTCGACCCCCGAGGCGTCACGCAGCGGTGACGCCGCTGGGAAGTGCACCTGGATGGGACGGAGGTTGGCGTAGAGCCCGAGTTCCGACCGGATCCCCAGCAGACCGTCCTCCGGACGGGTCTTCGCGAGCGGATCGTCCCAGCGTGGCCCACCAACGGCACCGAGGAGCACCGCATCGGCATCGCGACAGGCGTCGAGCGTCGACGCGGGAAGCGGATCACCCGTGGCTTCGATCGCGGCGCCGCCGATGAGATGCTCCTCGAACGAGAACGAGAGGCCGAACCGGAGGGCGGTCGCGTCGAGGACCTTGCGCGCCTCAGCGACCACCTCAGGACCGATCCCATCACCCGGGAGGAGGACGAAACGGCTCATTCTTCGCCCGCGAGCGCGCCGTTGCGGTCGATCATCGCCTTGTTCAACGCGGCGACGAAGGCACGAGCGGAGCCTTCGACGACGTCGGTCGATACACCCCGGCCCGAATACGTGGTCGGGCCGGTCTGGATGATCACGTTCACCTCGGCCATCGCGTCCGCTCCCGACGTGAACGGGACGACCCGGTAGTCGAGGAGCGTCGCCGGGAATCCGAAAGCATCCTGGAGGGCGACGAACGCGGCGTTCACCATGCCATCGCCCGCCGCCGAGGTCTCGATCGGCTCGTCGCCCCTTGTGACCCGAACCGTCGCAACCGGCGGCTCCTCGTCGCCTCCCCGGAGGTGGAGACCGACGAGTTTCACGACGTCGGCGGCGATACCCGTCTCTTCCTCGATGATCGCTCGGAGGCCTTCCTCGGAGATCTCTCCTTTGCGGTCGGCGAGTTCCTTGAAACGGTCGAACGCCCGCTGGAAGTCGACGTCTTCGAGCCGGACCCCCATCTTGTTCAGTGCATCTCCGAACGCCGCTCGGCCGGAGTGCTTCCCGAGGACGAGCGACGAGCGCTGACCGACGTCGGCGGGGTCCATGATCTCGTAGGTCTGACGGGCCTTGAGCACGCCGTGCTGATGGATCCCCGCCTCGTGGGCGAAGGCATTCCTGCCGACGACGGCTTTGTTGTACTGGACGGGATACCCGGTGAGACGGGAGACGAGACGCGAGGTCTCGAAGATCTCCGTCGTGTCGGCGCCGACCGTGACCGGGTAGTGATCGTGGCGAGTCTTCACCGCCATGATGATCTCTTCGGTCGAGGTGTTCCCCGCACGCTCGCCGATCCCGTTCACCGCGCACTCGATCTGCCGTGCACCGGCGGCGATGGCCGCAAGCGAGTTCGCGACGGCCATGCCGAGGTCGTTGTGACAGTGCGTGGAGACCACGATGTCCTCGTTCCCGTTGCGCACCTCGTCGACGACACGCCGGATCAGCGCGGCGAACTCGTCCGGCATCGAGTATCCGACCGTGTCGGGGATGTTGATCGTGGTCGCGCCGGCGGCGACGGCCGCCTTGCAGGTCTCGATCACGAAGTCCGGGTCGGACCGGGTCGCGTCCTGCGGTGAGAACTCGACGTCGTCGCAGTAGCTCCTCGCCCGGGCGACGCCATCGGTGATCGACCGGAGGACCTCTTCGCGCGTCATGTTGAGCATCTGCTCCATGTGGATCGGCGATGTCGACATGAACACATGGATGCGAGACCGCTCCGCGGGAGCCACTGCGGCGGCCGCCCGGTCGATGTCGTCCGGGTGCGTGCGCGCCAGCGCGGCGATGATCGGGCCCCGGACCTCGGTCGCGATCCGGTGCACGGCGTCGAAGTCTCCCGGCGACGAGGCGGGGAATCCGGCTTCGATGACGTCCACCTTCATGCGGGCGAGCTGGGAGGCGATGGCGAGCTTGTCGTCGGGTGTGAGCGCGATCCCGGGAGCCTGCTCACCGTCGCGCAGGCTCGTGTCGAAGATGATCAGACGGTCGCCGGGTGCGTCGGTCATACGTCGTCTGCCGGGATCTTGTCTACCAGGAACGGCATCATGGCCCGAAGTTCGCGACCGACGACCTCGACCGGATGCTCGGTCACCGCGGCTCTCGCCGCCAGCAGGTTCGGAGATCCGGCCCGGTACTCGTCCATCCACTCCCTGGCGAACGCTCCCGACTGGATCTCGTCGAGGATCGCGCGCATCTCGGCCTTCGTATCGTCATCGACGACGCGGGGGCCTCTCGTGATGTCACCGTACTCGGCCGTGTCCGACACCGAGTGTCGCATCCACGAGATACCGCCTTCGTAGAGCAGGTCGACGATGAGCTTCAACTCGTGGAGGACCTCGAAATAGGCCATCTCACCCGGGTAGCCGGCTTCGGTCAGGGTCTCGAATGCGGCTCGGATCATCGAGTCGATCCCGCCGCACAGGATGACCTGTTCGCCGAAGAGGTCGGTCTCGGTCTCATCGCGGAACGTCGTCTCGATGACGCCGGCCCGGGTGCTCCCGATGCCGTGGGCGTAGGAGAGAGCAACCGACTTGGCCTCACCCGTCGCGTCCTGATGGATGGCGATGAGCGACGGCACGCCGCTGCCTTCGACGTACTGGCGGCGGACGAGGTGTCCCGGACCCTTCGGTGCGACCATTGCGACGTCGACATCGGGGGGCGGGGTGATGTATCCGAAGTGGATGTTGAAGCCGTGGGCGAAGAGCAGCACGTCCCCTGCGTTCAGGTTCGGGGCGATCACGTCCTCGTACAGTTCCGCCTGGATCTGGTCGGGGACGAGGACCATGATGACGTCCGCCCATTCGGCGGCGGCTTCCGGATCGACGACCTTGAGGCCGGCGTCGGAGGCTCGCTGAGTCCTGGCCGATCCCTCCCGGAGACCGACGACGACGTCGACGCCCGACTCCTTCAGGTTCATCGCATGGGCGTGACCCTGGCTTCCGAACCCGATCACGGCGACCTTCCGCCGGGTGATCAGCGCCGGGTCGGCGTCACCCTCGTAGTACATGGTGGGCATGGGGCCTCCTCAGGCGCTCTTGAGTTGCTTCTTCGTCGACTTCTGATCTCTCGCGAGGGCGATCCTGCCGGACTTCGCGAGAGCGACGACACCGTAGGTCGCCATGAGCTGCAGGAAATCGGCGAGCCGCTCGGGCGGCCCGACCACTTCGAAGGTGATCGTCGAGGCTCCGACATCGACGGCCTTCGCCTCCGACACCCTCGCGGCATCGAGGATCTCGCCCCTGCGCTTCGGATCGGCCTTGACCCGGACCAGCATGATCTCGCGTTCGACGGCCGTTCCCGGCTCGAACTCCGTCACTTTGACCGTGTGCACGAGCTTGTACAACTGCTTGACGATCTGCTCCATCTCCGGCCCGTCGACGACGACGGTCATGCGCGACAGCGTCGGGTCCTCGGTCGGGCCGACGGTGAGGGAGTGGATGTTGAATCCGCGCCTGGCGAACATCGTCGAGACGCGAGCGAGCACGCCCGGCTTGTTCTCGACGAGTACTGCGATCACGTGTTTCATGCTGGGTCCTCCACGCTCATGAAGTCTTCCCGGCTCATGGCGATGTCGTCGTTGGATCCCCCGGCCGGGACCATGGGGAAGATCATCGCCTCCGGATCGCAGCGGAACTCGATCAGCACCGGTTGATCGTTGATGGCCATCGCCTCCTCGATCACCCGGGCAACGTCCTCGGGACGGTCCGCACGCAAGCCGACGCCGCCGCAGGCCTCGGCGAACTTCACGAAGTCCGGTGTGTGCGGATGGAGCTCGGTCTCCGACAGGCGGCCGTCGTAGAACAGATGCTGCCACTGCTTGACCATGCCGAGCGACTCGTTGTTGAGGAGGGCGACCTTGATCGGGATGTGCTCCACAGCCGCCGTGATCATCTCGGTGCCCGTCATCTGGAAGCAGCCGTCGCCGTCGATAGCCCACACGAGCTCGTCGGGCGTCCCGACCTTGGCCCCGATGGCCGCCGGGATGGCGTATCCCATCGTTCCCAGACCGCCTGAGTTGATCCAACGCCGCGGCTCCTCGAACCCCCAGAACTGCGATGCCCACATCTGGTGCTGACCGACCCCCGCGACGATCGTGGCATCGCCGCCGGTGATCCGGTGCAACTCCTCGATGACGTACTGCTGCTGGATCGGGCCGTCCGGGTCCTGCTCGTATGCGAGCGGATAGTTCGTCTGCCACTCCCGGATGGCCTCGAACCAGGGGAGTCTCGCGGGGGCAGGCCGGCGGCCCTCGGACTGCTCGAGGAGTTGCGTGATGACCGCTTTGGCATCGCCGACGATCGGGACGTCGGCGAAGCGGATCTTCCCGATCTCGGCGGGATCGATGTCGATGTGGATGACCTGAGCCTCGGGAGCGAAGCGTTTCGGGTCGCCGGTGATGCGATCGTCGAAACGGGCACCGATCGTGATGAGCAGATCCGCACGTTGCAGAGCGGTGGTCGCGGTGTAGTTGCCGTGCATCCCCGGCATCCCGAGATTCAGAGGATGGGAGTCGGGGAACGCGCCGCGGGCCATGAGCGTCGTCACCATCGGAGCGTTGATGCGTTCTGCGAACTCCTTCAACTCGGCGGTGGCTCCGGCGGCGACCACGCCGCCTCCGATGTACAGAACGGGGCGTTGCGACGTCTCGATGAGATCGAGCGCCGCCTTGACCTGGCGGACGTGCCCCTTGACGGCCGGGCGGTAACCGGGGAGCTTGATCTCGCCGGGCCGGTGCCACGTCATCGTGTCGGCGAGGACGTCCTTCGGGATGTCGATCAGGACGGGTCCCTTCCTGCCGGTCGAGGCGAGATGGAAGGCCTCCCTCACCGTGTCGGGGATCTCCTCGACGCTCGTGATCAGCGTGTTGTGCTTCGTGGCCGGCATCGACATGCCCCACGTGTGCGCCTCCTGGAAAGCGTCGTTGCCGATCGAAGTCGTCGCAACCTGGCCCGTGATCGCGACCATCGGCACCGAGTCCATGTAGGCGTCCTGCAGGGCGGTGAGGAGATTCGTCGCAGCCGGGCCCGACGTCACCATGGCGACGCCGACGCGGCCCGTCGCATGGGCATAACCGGACGCCATGTGTCCGGCGCCCTGCTCGTGGCGGGCGAGCACGTGCCGGATGGGCGACTCGATGATCGGGTCGTACGCTTTGAGGATGGCCCCACCCGGCATCCCGAAGATGATCTCGACGCCCTCGTGCTCGAGTGATCTGATGAGAGCCTGGGCTCCGCTGAGTTGTTCTGGCATTGTGGTGCTCCGGATGCAGAAAACCCTCCGTTCGGCACGGAGGGTTAGGCGCACACGTTCGTTCGCGTGCGCCTAGGTGATAAGGACTACGAGCAGGTTGTCGGCAATGGTCATGTTGGATTCCGTCGGGAGCCTGCGATTATGGCAGGACTGATGGAACTGTCAAGACAAGCATGAACGTCGACAAACACTTGCGCGTGGTCCTCGGGCCCGCGATCGACGCCGCCAGGGCCGCGATGCGCGATCTCGAAGACGATGACGTACCCGGACGACTCCGCCCGATCGCGAAGCGTGGAGACGGGCGGCTGCCGGTGCCGCTCGTGGCGACGCTCCTGCGGAGCATCGACGAAGACGAGTGGTTCCGGTCCAAAGCACTCGAGGCGTTCGAGCGCAAGGGATCGTCGGATCCGGTCGCCGGCGCCTACCTGAGAAGAGACACCGGATGGTGGAGGCTCGTCTGCGACGCCGTCGGCGAGCGAGCGTCGGACGAGGCGGCCGGTCGATCGAGACGTCTCGAACGGGACCTCGAAGACCTGCGGGAACGCTCGCTCTCGGATCGAGCGAAACTCAAGACCGCGCGGAAGGAGGCCGACGCCGCCGCCAGGACGGCTCGGGCATCGATCGACGAGCGTCTCGGACCTCTCCGTTCGGCGCTCTCCGACGCACGACTCGAACGGGATCGGGCGCTCGAGCAGGCCGACCGGCTGCGCATGGAGGCCGAGGAAGCACGCTCGGACCGTTTCGAGGCGGAGCGGATCGCCGCCTCGCTCACGGAACAGGTGAGGCACGCGAAACGGATGGTCGCGGATCTCCGCAGACGCGCCGAGGAAGGCACCTCCGAGTCGGTTCCCCGCGATCCGATCGAGCGAGCGAGATGGCTCGATCGGATCGCCGTGAACTCCGCCCCCTACCGGGAGGCGCTCACCGACGTCTCGCCGGGCGATGTCGGGGACACACCCGCAGACCGGCTCCTGCCCGCGGGTATCGCACCGGATTCGGCACCGGCCATCGATGCTCTGGCGGGCGTCGACGGAGTCGTCGTTGTGATCGACGGTCACAACCTCCTCGGTGCGCTGGATCCGTCCACGATGGCGACCGGCCGGGCGAGGAGGAACCTGATCGTCGCTCTGGGGAGGTTGGTGCGCCACCTGGGATCTTCATCCGTGGAGATCGTCTTCGATTCCGGGCTTCGGGATGGTCGGGCGGTGTCCCGGAGCGACGACGGCGTCGTCGTTCGATTCGCACCCGAGGAGCTGATCGCAGACGATGTCATCGTCCAACTCGCGGAAGAGCACGGTGCGGCAGCGGTCGTGATCTCCGACGACCGCGAGGTGCGGGAGCGTTCCGGTCGGTACGGAGCGACGGTGCTCTGGGCCGCCGCTCTCGCCGATTGGTTGTGAGCCGGGCTCAGAGGACGAGTTCGGCCAGCGTGCGAACGGTGGCGAGATCGGTCGTCGCTGCGATGAGCGTGGTGATCCCGGATTCCCGCCAGGCGTCGAGTCGGTCGGCGATGCGCGCTCTCGATCCCACGAGACTCACCTCGTCGACCAGGGCGTCGGGGACCTCTCGCATCGCGTCCATCTTCCGGCCGGCGAGATACGCGTCCTGGATCCGGTCCGCGGCCTCGCCGTACCCGTAGCGGTGGGCGAGGTCGTGGTAGAAGTTCTTCCCCCGCGACCCCATGCCGCCGATGTACAGGGAGAGCATCGGTTTCGCGGCGAGTCGCGCCCGGTCGAGATCGTCGTCGACGGCCACGGTCACGGTCACCGCGGTGTCGAACCGGCGTGCCTTGTCGGGCTCACCCGATCGGTCGAACCCGTCGGCGAGAAGCGGTCTGAAGACCGAATCGGCCTGCTCCGGCGAGTAGAAGACCGGAAGCCAACCGTCGGCGATCTCGGCCGTCAGCCGGACGTTGTTGGGGCCGATCGCCGCGAGGTAGATGGGCATCCGGGGCGACAGGGGCCTGTCGATGAGTCTGAGCGGTTTTCCGAGGCCGGTGGCGTCGGGCCCCCGGTACGGCATCTGGTAGTACTCGCCGTCGAACTCGACCGGTTCGTCGCGTGCGATGATCTTCCTCAGGATCTGCACGTACTCCCGGGTGACCCGCAGCGGCTTCCCGTACGGACGGCCGTGCCATCCCTCGACGACCTGCGGGCCGGAAACGCCGAGTCCGAGGAGGAAGCGGCCTCCCGACAGACGGTCGAGCGTCGTTGCGGTCATCGCTGTCATCGCGGGCGTTCTCGCCGGCATCTGGAGGATCGCCGAACCGAGCTTGATCCGATCGGTTCGCCCGGCCAGATAGGCGAGGGGAGAGACCGCGTCGGATCCGTACGCTTCAGCGATCCACACGGAGTCGTACCCGAGCCGTTCCGCTTCGGTGATGAGCGTCGTGTCCGCGACGACTGTCGTGCCCCAGTAGCCGAGATTGAGACCGAGGCGCACGGATCAGGGCTCGTCGTACCGGACGGCCGTGACGCGTGTCTCGTCACCGGAGACCACGGTGGCGTCGCCACCGCACCGCGGACAGCGGAGCAGATCCGGGTTCGGGCTCTCGAGGTCGCCGCATGCCGGGCAGCGAACAACGAGCGGGACCTCGACGATCACGAGTTCGGCGTTCTGCGCCGGAGTTCCCTGCGACGCGATCTCGAACCCGAATCGCAACGAGTCGGCAACGACGGCGCTCAGCGGCCCGATCTCGACGGTCACGCCGGTGAGGGTTCCTCCATCGGGGACGGCGGCTGCAGCGGCTTCGATGATGTTCCTGGCGATACCGACTTCGTGCATGAGCCAACAGTAGAGCACGAGACGGCGCCAAGATCCACCGGCGGGCCTTTCGCGACGGTTCCCGCGTTTCTGTCACACCCGGTCCGTAGGTTGTCCTCATCGATCGAAAGGAGCGACCATGATCATCGACTGCGACGCGTGCGTGATGGATGGGACGGCAGCCTGTGCCGACTGCATCGTGCCGATGCTGCTGTCTGAGAGCGCCGGGCCGACCCGGATCGGTGACGACGAGGAGGCGGCGCTTCGCAACCTGTCTGAAGCGGGGCTCGTAGCTCCGATCCGTCTCGTCGGCCGACGAACAGATCGAGGTGTTGCCCTGGCCTGACGGCGTATATTTGCGGCGTGCTGCACAACGACCTTCGCGACATCGCCGTCGACCACGGCTGCATCGGATTCGGCGTCACGACGGCGGAGCCCTTCGCCGGTCTGGAAGAGGAGATGGTCGAGCGGAAGAGTTCCGGGCTCGCCGCCAACCTCGCCTTCACATACCGGGATCCGTCGGTCGCATCCGACGTACGCCGCACGTATCCGTGGGCGGAGCGACTCGTAGCGCTGGCGTTCCCGTATCTCCCGGATGCCGGTCGCTCCGAACGGGAGGCGGGAACGCTCCGGATCGCTCGCTTCGCCGACGGCGACCGATATGAGGGGCTCCGGACGGCGCTCGGCGCCGTGGCCGCGCGGCTGTCCGGCGCAGGCCACCGGGCGGAGATCTTGAGCGACGACACGCGGCTCGTGGATCGTGCCGTCGCGGTGCGTGCGGGGGTCGCGTGGGCCGGGAAGAGCGCGATGGCTCTCGTGCCGGGTGCAGGGCCGTGGGTGCTCCTCGGTTCGGTCGTCACGGATGCCGCCCTCGACGTCGGAGGACCGATGAGGCGATCGTGCGGCACGTGCGTCGCATGCATCCCGGCGTGTCCGACCGGGGCGATCCTCGACGACGGAGTCATCGACGTGCCGCGTTGCCTTGCCTACGTGCTCCAGGCGCCGGGGGTGATCCCCATCGACCTGCGCGAGGCGGTCGGGGACCGGCTCTACGGTTGCGACGATTGCCTGACCTCCTGCCCGCCGGGCCATCACGTCCTCGAATCGGCTCTTCCCGTCCCGGGTCCCCGGATCATCGACGTCCTCGGTTCGACCGATCGGGAACTGCTCGGCCGATACGGCCACTTCTACCTCCCCGGCCGGCGGCCCAGGTTCCTCAGGAGGAACGCCCTCGTAGCAGCGGGCAACGATCGGTCGGCGCATCTCGAGTCTGTAGTGATCGGGTACGCCGGCCACCCCGACTGGCTCCTGCGTGCCCATGCCGCATGGGCCATCGGGAGGTTCGGCACCGGGGTCGGGCTTCGAGCGCTCGAACGGGCGATCGAAGAAGAACGCGACGGCAGGGTCCGGGCCGAGATCCACCGTGCGAAAGAACGGTGGACCGCCGGAGCCGGTCTACGCTGACGCCATGGTCCCGGTCTACGCCATCGCGCTCTTCATCGGCTTCCTCATGCTGCTCGCCTGGATCGTGGGCGTCGCCGTCGGCACGTGGGTCGAAGGATGGGAGTTCGCCGATCCGGAGCGGCGCTTCGGAGTGATCGGCCGGTCGGTCGTCGCGGGGACGGTCGGGTTCGGAATGGCAGGGATGTCGGCGTCGTTCGGCGGCTGGCCCCCGGCGCTCGCCGTCCTCGGCGCCCTCGGAGGCGCGGCGGCGATGGTGCTCGTGGCACGCTTCTTCGGCCCCGAGAGCGACTGATGCTCATCGTCGCAGACGTCCACGGTGCAGCCGACACGCTCCGGCGGGTGGCATCGATGGGGGAGACGCTTCTGGTCCTAGGTGATCTCATCAACTACATCGACTACCGGTCGAACGAGGGGATCGTGGCGGACATCTCCGGCAAGGCGCTCGTCGACGAGTTCGTGCGCCTCCGCGCCGAGGAGGGGCACGCCGCCGCATCCGATCTGTGGCACCGCCACTGGGCGGGGAGAGAAGACGAGCTGCAGGAACGATACCGGGCGGCGGCCGAGGAATCCTACGTGGAGGTGTGCGGCGCGCTCGCCGGATGCGACGCGTACGTGACCTACGGCAACGTGGATCGACCGGACATGTTGCGCGACCACCTGCCGGATGGGGTGCGCTTCGTCGACGGCGAGGTCGTCGAGATCGAAGGTCTCCGGGTGGGGTTCGCAGGCGGGGGCCTGGCCAGGATCGGAACACCCGGCGAGATCACCGAGGATGACATGGAGTCGAAGCTCTCCGGCCTCGGCCCCGTCGACATCCTCGCAACGCACGTCGCCCCGGCCGTGCCCGCTCTCGCCTGTGACGTGATCGGCGGCAGTGAGAAGGGCTCCGTCGCGGTTCTCGACTACATCGAGAGGCACCGTCCGCCGTTCCACTACTTCGGGGACATCCACCAGCCTCAAGCGACGCGATGGCGGATCGGGCCGACCCGTTGCGTCAACGTCGGATACTTTCGTGCGACCGGACGCCCCGTTCGCCATGGCTGACGTCGATCTCGACCGTCTCGCCGAGGCCTATGCGCACCGGCCACCGTCGGTCGCGTCCCTCGAACGCGCGGACCGGGCGGCGAAGACGCTGCGTCCCAATGCGCGCATCCTGGACGTCGGCGGCGGTCCCGGGAACCATGCAGCCCTGTGGCGAGACGGCGGCCACCGCCCGGTTCTCCTGGATCCATCGGCGGAGATGCTCACGAGGGCGACGGCCCGCGGGGTCGCCGCCGTACGGGGGCGGTCCCAGGCGATGCCGTTCCGGTTCGACGTTTTCGACCTCGTCTGGTTCCACCTATCGATCCACTACGGCGACTGGCGAGCCGCCGCCGATGAGGCGGTCCGCGTGATGAAGGACGACGGACGGGTCGAGATCTGGACCCTCGGCACCGACCACTTCGAGCAGTCCGATCTCGCCCGGTGGTTCCCGTCGATCCCGGTCATCGACGCCGCCCGATTCCCCGACCCCGATCTGGTTGCCCGCCACCTTCGCCTCCGGTGCGCCCTGGTGTCGGTCGCCCATCCCGTCGAAGAGGTCGTGACCACGGCCGGAGCCTGGTTACCGGCGATCGAAGCCGGGTTCGTGTCGACGCTGCAGCTGCTCCCATCCGACGAGCGGGCACGCGGACTCGAAGCGCTCCATCGGAGGTACCGGGACCCCGATGAGACGATCAGATACCGCCTGCGTTACACCCACATCACCGCCACCCACCCGCAGCGAACCCTGGGTTCCTGACCCTGTATATGACGTCTCCGGCCCGCGGTTCACGGTGCTCGTCCATACCGCGGGCCGGAGACGGCACATAGGACGCAGAGAACCCTGGGTTCGTTGCGGGACGAGCGTGCGGGGGGTCGCTACGATTGGGGCACCACCGTACGAAGGAGCATTGATGGAGGGGACGGTTCAGACGATCGAGATTGCCGCACCGCAGCAGCTCGTATACGAGATCGCGCTCGATATCGAGCTCTACCCCGACTGGGCGGGCGGTGTCAAGTCCGTGAACGTGATCGAGGAAGACGAGTACGAGCGTCCGCTCGTGGCCGAGTTCCGCATCGATGCAATGATCAAGGAGATCTCGTACGTCCTCGACTACAAGTACGACCTCGAGAACGGATTCACCTGGGCGGCCCGGCCGAACGAGGACCTGGTTCTGCTCGAAGGCAGTTATACGTTCAACGTGATCGACGACACCAACACCGAAGTCGTCTACGCCCTGCGGGTCGATCCGAACTTCAAGGTTCCCGGATTCCTCCGCAGGCAAGCGGAGAAGCAGATCGTGGGAACGGCGCTTCGCGGCCTGAAGAAACGAGCGGAAGAAGCCGCCTGATGCGGGTCATCCTCGTCACCGGGAAAGGTGGCGTAGGCAAGACCACCGTTGCGGCATCCACGGCGATCCGTGCCGCCGATCTCGGACATCGCACACTCGTGATGTCGACGGATCCCGCTCACTCGTTGGCCGATGCTTATCAGACCCCGCTGGGCGACTCCCCGACGGAGGTCGTGGACTACCTCGCTGCGCAGCAGATCGATTCGCAACAGCGGCTCGAAGAGTCGTGGGGGGCGGTTCGCGACTACCTGACCGACATTTTCGACTGGTCCGGTCTGGAGGGGATCGAGGCGGAGGAGCTCACCGTCTTCCCAGGGATGGACGAGCTCTTCTCCCTGGCGAGCGTGCGCGATCACGTGGAGTCCGGTGAGTACGACACGATCATCGTCGACTGCGCTCCGACCGCAGAGACGCTGCGACTCCTGAGCCTCCCCGAGGTGATGTCGTGGTACATGGACAAGATGTTTCCCGTCGGCCGCCGGGTGGCGAAAGTGGTTCGGCCAGTCGTCAGCCGAGTGTCTTCGATGCCCTTGGCGGACGAACAGGTCTTCGACTCCGTCGCGCGTTTCTACGCGAGGATCGACGGCGTTCGAGAGATCCTCGGCGACCCCGAGATGACCTCGGCACGGCTCGTGATGAACCCGGAGAAGATGGTCATCGCCGAAGCGCGGCGAACGTACACCTATCTCGGGCTGTTCGGATACGCCGTCGACTCGGCCGTCGTCAACCGGGTCCTCCCCGAGGCCGTGACCGACCCCTACTTCAAGCGATGGCACGAGATCCAGGCGGGTCACCTTGCGTCCGTCGACGAGGGTTTCGCCGACATCGACATCCGCCGCCTCCGCCTCTTCGACGAGGAGATGGTCGGACCGGAGCGGCTCCGCATCGTCGGCGAGGAGCTCTTCGGCGACACCGACCCCACCGTGAGGCTCTCCGAGGGTCGCCCGTTCCGGGTCGAGGACGACGGCGACAACGTCGTGCTCGTGGTCGGCATGCCGTTCGCCGAACACTCGGACCTCGACGTGATGCGTCACGAGGATGAGCTGTTCGTGACCGTCGGACCGTACCGGCGATCGATCGTGCTCCCGGATTCTCTTCGCCGCAGGCACGTCGTGCGTGCCAAACTTGCAGAAGGCGAATTGCGTGTGACGTTCGGGACGGTGGAGTGATGTGGAATCGAATCAGAGAGCGGAAGCCGATCCAGAACGGACTGCGGCGAGCCGGAATCCATCTGGCGAAGGCGGCGTACGAGGTCGTCGGGGGGATCGGAGCGTTCGCCGAGGAGATCGTGTCCGTCGTGCGTGACGACGAGGACGATCCCGGCAACGCCGGCCCCACGAAGATCACGGTCGAGTAGCGACTCCTCCTCGTGCGCTCATCCCAGGTCGACCCAGTCGAGGGTCTCGAGCGATCCGGCGTCCGACGCCATCAAGCCGCCCTCCGAGACGGTCACGATCACGTCGCCGATGACGATCGACCGGCGGATCGGTGCCCAGCGGTCGTAGCCGCGGCGTTCGTGTGAGATGACGCCGACTTCGCGGATGCCGTCTTCGGTGACGCGGAGGACCAGGCCGCCGTTCGGCGGGGGACCTTCCTTCCGATCGTCCCACCGTTCGAACGGGATGATCGTCAACCCGGACTCCGGGTCGTGGAGAAAGGCGTGATGGTCCCATTCGACCTCCGACCATCCACCGTCCATCGTGAATCGATCGACCCGTGCGGGATCGGTCGGGTCGGTCACGTCGAACAACGAGGCCTGCAGGCCGCTCGTGCGCCCGTCGAGGTCCGCGTCCCGACCGACGCCCAGGAGGAACCCGGTGCCGACGGGGTGGAGATAGGCCGAGTATCCCGGGATCTTCAACTCGCCGGAGACCGTCGGCTTCTCCGGATCGGAGAGATCGATCACGTAGAGCGGATCGGTTTGCCGGAACGTCACGACGTATCCGAGGTCGTCGAAGAAGCGAACGGCGTAGATGCGCTCCCCGCGACCGAGACCGTCGACCGTACCGACCGCCCGGAGTGTCCCTCCGGTCGTGGAGAGAACGGTCACCATCGACTCGGACCGGGGGCCGTCCCACCACTCGGGCGCATCGGTCGAAGCGACCCGCAGGTAGCCGTCGTACTCGGACATCGACCACTGGCTCAGCAGGTAGCCGGGGACCACGCCTGAAGCCGAGTAATCGGCGCCGTCTGCGGTCAGATCGAACTTGTGGATTCGCGTCTGCATGTCGACGGGCGCTCCGCGATCTTCCATCGTGAGCGGGTCGACCCATCTGGTCGTGGCGACGTACGCAGCGTCATCGGACGAGTACACGACGTCGCCGTCGGCGAACACGGCGGTGGCGTCGACCACCGACAGTTCGTCCGGCGAGAGGGTCACGAGAGAGAGCGTGGTGAAGCCGGAGAACTCGTCGGGTCGGTGTGTGCGGTCGCATGCCAGGAGCGTCCCCTCCTCGACCACTTCGTCCCTGCCTCGTAGGTCGGTGAGGACGAAGTAGGGGAGCCAGTTCTGGACCGTCGACCGTTCGAGGATCGCACGGTTCTCCTCCTCGGCAACGCGTTCGGAGCGGAGGCCGCCACCTTCCGGGTAGGACCACGCGAATCCGGTCGGACCGGAGGACACGACGAGCCGGACGGCGCCGTCGACCATGCGCGAAGACACGACACGGCCGTCGATCTGCAACGTCCCGGTCATCTCGGGATCCGAGGGATCGGAGATGTCGATCTCGGCGACGGTGACCGTGGGGGAGTAGCTCTCAGGCCCGACTCGATCCGACGCGACGCCCGAGTCGAGGAGCGGCATGACGTCGAAACCGCCGTCGGCGACGGCGATCACCCGGTCACCGTCGAGGAACAGAGACTCGGTCCAGAACCCGAGATCGATCGTCGCATCGAGCGACAGCCGACTGCCGTCGATCGTGAGCACCGAGAGCCGGTTCCCGCTCACCACGACGATTCGTTCACCATCCGTCTTGACGAGATCCGGTTCGTCGACGCCGGCTTCCTGCAGATTCGTGCCGATCACGGCATCCTTCTGCTGTGCAGCTCCGGACCGCTCCCCGGCGATCGCGGGCTGCGGGGCGAAGTCCTCGAGCACGTCGTAGGGGAGGTAGCCGCCGTATCCGTCGAGGCCGTAGGGGCCGACCCGCTCGAGCGCGTGGTCGATCGTCCACTCGAGGAGATCGTCGCAGGCGTCGAACTCGACGAGCGCCCGGAACGCCGGAGCGGTGGGTGGATCGACGGTGGTCGTCGACGTGGTGCTCGTCGGCACCACCGACGATCCCGAGGTCGTCGTCTGGGCAGCGCAGGCCGACAGCGTCAGAGCTGCGGCGAGAGCGACGGTAACGGTCCGTTTCATCGAAGCCTCCAAGCTCGATCACCGTTCGGACGCTTCGCGACCCCTGCACGGTTCCCAGCACCTGATAGCCTGCGCGCGATGAGCACGATCGGAATCGACATCGGGGGGTCGAAAGCCCTCGCAGCCCGGCTCGAAGATGGGGTCATCGTCGACGAGCACCACACGAACACGCGTCGGGGACCGTTGTTCGACACGACGGTCGCCGCTGTGAGAAGCGTCTGGAGCGACGACGTCGAAGCGATCGGCGTCGGCGTCGCCGGCCTCGTGCGCTGGCCGGAGGGCGTGTTCGCGTGGGGGCCGCACGTCGAGGGAACGAACGTCCCTCTCAAGGAGCTCCTCGAGGAGGAGTTCGATCTCCCGGCCGTCGTCGACAACGATGCCAACACGGCGGCCTTCGGTGAGCGGGCCGTCGGCGTCGCCCGTGGATTCGATCAGTTCCTCCTGATCACGCTCGGGACCGGCATCGGCGGGGCGATCGTGATCGACGGCTCCATCTACCGCGGGGAGTCGTTCGCCGGTGAGTGGGGCCACATCCGACACGACCCCGGCGGATTGCTCTGCGATTGTGGCAAGCGGGGGTGCTGGGAGACCGTCGCTTCCGGACCCGCCCTCGTCCGTCTCGCCCGTGAGGTCATCAGCCTCAATCCCGGCGGGTCGCTGTCGAACAGGCTCGGTGCCGGGACGATCACGGGCGAAGACGTCACCGCGGCCGCCGACGCGGGGGATGAGGTGGCGCGGGGGCTCGTTGCCGAGGTGGGTGCCGAATTCGGGAGGGGCATCTCGAACCTGATCGCGATCTTCGACCCGGAACTCGTCGTCGTCGGCGGGGGTCTGGGATCCGTGGGGGAGTCCCTCCTCGGTCCCGCAAGGAGGTTCGCCGCCGACGCCCTTCACGGAGGAAATCACCGGCTGCTTCCACCGATTCTCGTGGCCGGCGCCGGTCCGCGATCGGGAGCGGTCGGTGCCGCTTATCTCGCCGCGGCGATACGATCGTGACCATGAGCAGGCTCGACGAAACCCCCGTAGCGAAGCGCGATGTCCGAGAGATCGGGCGCGAGGCGGTGTTCCTGATCCCGAACGTCGTGAAGCTCCTGTCGCGGATCGTTCGCGATCCGCGTGTCTCGGTGCGCCGCAAGACGTTCGCCGCGGCCGCGCTCATCTACGTCGTCTCGCCGATCGATCTCATCCCCGACTTCATCGTCGGTTTCGGCCAACTCGACGATCTCGTCGTCGTGGCGATCGCCCTCAATCACCTGATCGCCGGGGCCGGTCGGGATGTGGTGACGGAACATTGGGACGGGTCGGAGGACGCCCTGGATCTGATCCTCGCAGCTACGGAGTGGAGCGCGGAGATCATCCCCGGTCCGATGCGTCGCCTGCTGCCCCGCTAGGGGCATCGCTCCCGACCGATCCTTTCTCACGTTCCCGATCGGGCCTACGCTGTCGGCATGGACTTCCGACGCATTGAGAATCTGCCGCCGTACGTTTTCGCCGAGGTCACGAGGAAGGCGCTCGAGGCACGGCGAGCCGGCATCGACATCATCGATCTCGGGTTCGGAAACCCGGACATCCCTTCACCGCCCGTCGTCGTAGACAAGCTCGTCGAAGCGGCTCGAAGCCCGAAGAACCACCGGTACTCCGCGTCGCGGGGCATCCCGAACCTCCGCAAGGCGGTCGCCGACCGGTACCGCAGGCGATTCGACGTCGAACTGGACCCGGAGACGGAGGTCATCAGCACGATCGGCGCCAAAGAGGGACTCTCCCACCTGATGTGGGCGCTCGTCCAACCCGGGGACGTGGCACTGGTCCCCGAACCGTCGTACCCGATCCACATCTACGCCGCCGTACTCTCGGGCGCCGACGTTCAGCGTGTCCACCTCTCCACCGGCATCGACTTCTTCGAACGCCTCACCGAGGCGTATCACAACTCGTGGCCCCGCCCGCGGGTGATCGTGACGTCGTTTCCCCACAACCCCACGACGGCGATCGTCGACATCGACTTCTTCGAGCGCCTCGTTGCCTTCGCGAAGGAGAACGACACGATGCTCGTTCACGACTTCGCGTACGCCGACATCGCGTACGACGGCTACGAGCCGCCGAGCCTGTTGCAGGTACCGGGGGCGAAGGACGTCGGCGTGGAGCTGTACACCCTGTCGAAGAGCCACTCGATGGCCGGCTGGCGGGTGGGGTTCGTCGTCGGGAATCCCGAGATGGTTGCGGCTCTCGGGAAGCTCAAGTCCTACCTCGACTACGGGACGTTCCAGCCGATCCAGATCGCTTCGATCATCGCGCTCAACGAGTGCGACGACTATGTTCCGGAAGTCGTCGGCATCTACAAGCGCCGCCGGGACATCCTCGTCGACGGACTGCGGCGCATCGGATGGGAGGTCGAGCGGCCGAAGGGGACGATGTTCGTCTGGGCTCCGATCCCGGAGCCGTACCGGCACATGGACTCGCTCGAGTTCGCCCTGTTCCTGCTCGACGAGGCGAAGGTGGCCGTGAGCCCGGGGATCGGGTTCGGGCCGTCCGGCGATGGCCACGTCCGGTTCGCGCTCGTAGAGAACGACCAGCGAACGGCACAGGCCGTGCGGGGCATTCGCAACGCTCTCGACCTGAGCTGAACCGCCTCTCTAACGGTGTCCGAGGGGGAGATACGCCTTCTCGATGTAGTCGATGAGCATCCGGTGGGTCGTGAAGGTGCTCAGACCGGTGACCATGGCGGACTTCATCATCTGGATCCAGGCGCGGGGCAGCCCCGAGTCGTCGCGCTCGTAGAACGTCGGCACGACCTGCGTCTCGATCAGCTCGTAGAGCATGCGAGCATCGTCGTCGTCCGACGTGGAGTACTCGCCGAAACCCCAGCCGTTGGTCCCGTTGAAACCCTCCGCCCACCATCCATCGAGGACGCTGAGGTTCAACCCGCCGTTCGCCGCCGCTTTCATCCCGGATGTGCCGCTCGCCTCTCTCGGAGGGCGCGGCGTGTTGAGCCAGACGTCGGTTCCGGTGACCAACGTCTTCGCGAGCCTCAGGTCGTAGTCCTCGATGAAGAACAGGTGGCCTTCGAATTGGTGGCTCTTGGACATCTCGAAGACTCGCTTGATGAGCGCCTGGCCTTCGCGGTCGGCCGGATGGGCCTTGCCGGCGAAGACGAGCTGCACCGGACGCTCCGGGTTCCTGAGGATTGCTTCGAGACGACCCGGATCGGTGAACAACATGCCGGCGCGCTTGTAGGTTGCGAACCTCCTTGCGAATCCGATCGTCAGCCGGTCGGCCGGGAGCTGGTCGTTGAGCCATCGGAGACGGCGAGAGCCCTGGCCGTGACGGGCGTACTCCTCGCGTAAGCGCTTCCGGAGCCGGCGGTTCATGAGCTCTCGTTGCGACTCGTGCGCCCGCCAGAGGCGTTCGTCGTCGACATCGCGGATGACCTCCCACATCGCCGGATCGTCGAGCCGCTCGACCCAATCGCTCCCGAGCGATTCGGCGAGGAGGCGGCACATGGCGCGACCCAGCCACGTCGAGGGGTGGACGCCGTTCGTGATGCCGAGGGCCGGACCGCCGATCAGCTTCCCCCAGTCCTGGGTGACGATCTCGGCGTGGCGGGCCGACACGCCGTTCGTACGATCCGATAGTCGAATGGCCAGGGCTCCCATGTCGAACACATGGGTGTCGTCCGTGCCGCTGCTCGCGAGCCGCTGTCGGGTATCGGCGTCGACGTTCGGGATCGTGCCGTCGAGCGCGGCGGAGACCATCGACGGGTCGAAGGTCTCGTTGCCGGCCGGGACCGGTGTGTGCAGGGTGAAGAGCGTGTGATCCGCCACGGTGCGTTGAGCGGTCTCGATGTCGTCGCCGGCCTCGATCTCCCACGAGAGCCGTTCCAGCAAGCTGAGCGCCGCATGACCTTCGTTGACGTGCCACATGGCGGGAGCGATTCCGAGGGCTCGGAGCACCCGGGCTCCACCGATTCCGAGGACGGTCTCCTGCTCGAATCGGGACTCCCTGCCCCGCACGTAGAGGATGTGGGTGATGGGGCGGTCCGCCGGGTCGTTCTCGGCGATATCGGTGTCGAGGAGCAGGAGGGGGACACGACCCACGTCGATTCGCCAGGCGCCGACTGCCACGTCGCGGCCGTTGAGGGAGACGGACACCCGAAGCGGCCTGCCGGTGTGCGGATCGAGGACTTCACGAATCGGACGCCGCCGCATCTCGAGTCGTTGGTACGTGTGCTGTTGCCAGCCGTCCGGATCCACGGCCTGTCGGAAGAAGCCGCGGCGGTAGAGGAGGCCGACGGCGACGAGGGGAAGACCGAGGTCCGAGGCCGACTTGACGTGGTCACCGGCGAGTACCCCGAGGCCACCCGAGTAGAAGGGGAGCTTCTCGTTGATGCCGTATTCGGCGCACAGATAGGCGACCGGCCCGTCGAGCTCGTTGCGGTGATGGACGTCGAACCAGGTCTGGTCGCTCTCGAGGTAGCGATCGAAACGCTCGACGATCTCTGCGTACATCTCGGTGAAGCTGGCGCTCGCGGAGAGGGCTTCCCACGTCGACGGATCGACCACCTGGAGCATCCCGATCGGATTCCGGGTCGCCGCCCACGCGGGCGGATCGATGCGTCCCCACAGGTCGCGCCCCATCGGATCCCAGGACCACCAGAGGTTGTAGGCGAGATCGTAGAGACGAACGAAGTTGCGGGGGATCCGCAACGGAACTTTCGGCCCGACCGGAATCGAGGTACTGAGGCGTGTTCGGCGGTCGATCATGTGGACAGACTCCTTGTGAGGCCCCGTGAGGCTAGGAGCGGATTCGCCGATACGCGCCGCCCCGGCTCCCCGGGCGCCGGAAGGACGCCGTCTAGCCTTGCGCGATCTGTTGAAACCCGCGCGTCGCGTACGGGGTCGATACATCGAATCGGAGCGGAGGAACAGGCGATGGGTGGATACGCGATTCTCTTTCCAGGCCAGGGAAGTCAGAAGGTCGGCATGGGAGCCGACCTCTTCGAGGCGTATCCGAATCTGCTCGGCGCGCCCGCCGACGCGGTCGTCGGATGGCCGCTCGAGCGCCTCGTCGTCGAAGGTCCCCAGGAGGACCTGACCCGCACGGAGCATGCACAGCCGGCGCTCTACGCGGTGGCGTATGCACTCTGGACCGCCCTGTCCGAGGCGCTCCCGTCGGCACCGTCTGCCGCGGCCGGTCACTCGCTCGGGGAGTACACGGCGCTCGCAGCCGCGAGCGCCCTCACGTATGAGAGCGGACTCGCCCTCGTGGCAGAGCGGGGTAGAGCGATGGCGGAAGCGGCCCGGGAGGCCGACCCGTCCGGGATGGCCGCACTGATCGGTGCCGACCTGGATCGGGCCGAGGAGGTCGCGTCCTCACGCCGGTCGGAGGGCGGCAGGTTGTGGGTCGCCAACGTGAACGCCCCGTCTCAGATCGTCCTGGCCGGTGGGCGAGAGGACATCGAGTGGCTCGTGGGCAACGCCCGGGCGCTCGGTATCCGCCGTGCCATCCCCCTCGCGGTGGCCGGTGCCTTCCACTCGCCTTTCATGGCGCCGGCGGCCGACCGGCTCCGGCGGGCCCTCGAACGCACGGTGTTCGAAACTCCGGCGTTCCCCGTCTACGCCAACACGACGGCTCGCCCCGTCGAGGATCCGGTTCGCCAGCTCTCCGAACAGCTCGTCCGACCCGTCCGGTTCGCCGAGACGCTCGAGCAGATGGCGGCCGACGGCATCACGACGTTCATCCACGTCGGACCCGGCGATGTGACGGCGGGGCTGGTGAAGCGGACGGTTCCCGGTGCGACGATCCACACCGTCTCCGATCTCGCAGGAATCGCCGCGGTCGCGACCGACCCGTCCGTACAATGACCGACCTGTCCCGAGGAGGAACTCCACAGATGCTGCGACCGACGATCACCGGATGGGGGCGATGCACCCCCGAATCCATTGTGACGAACGACGATCTGGCGACCGTCATGGACACGTCGGACGAGTGGATCACGACCCGCTCCGGGATCAGGGAGCGTCGTGTCTCCCATGTGGACAATTCGGACATGGCGACCGTGGCGGCGTTTCGAGCGCTCGCGTCGGCGGGGCTGGAGGCATCCGACCTCGACTACATCATGGTCGCGACCGCGACTCCCGACCGTTTCATCCCGGCGATGGCGTGTCACGTTCAGGCGAAACTCGGAGTCGACGCCATCGCCGCATCCGACGTGAACGCGGGATGCACCGGGTTCATCTACGGTCTGAGCCTGGCCAACGGGCTCATGGCGACGGGTGCCGCGAGCCGGATCCTTCTCATCGGTTCGGAGCGTCTCACCCCGTACCTCGACCTGGAGCGCCGCGACACGGCCGTCCTCTTCGGGGACGGCGCCGGCGCCGTCATCCTCGAAGCGGCCAGCGGCGAAGAGGGCCTGAGATCCATCAACGTCGGAGCGAACGGAGCCCGCGCCGGCACCCTGACCGTGGAAGGCGCCGGATCGTCGTGGATGGAGGAACCGATGCCGGTTCGTGTCGTCATGGACGGGCGGGAGGTGTTCCGCAACGCGGTGGTCGGCATGGAAGCTGCGGCACGCGAGGCGCTCGCCGACGCCGGGTGGGCGATCGAGGACGTAGATCTGTTGATCCCCCACCAGGCGAACATCCGGATCATCGACGCGACGACGAAACGGCTCGGCATCGATCCGGACAAGGTCTACACGAACATCGACTCGTACGGGAACACGTCGGCGGCGTCGATCCCCCTCGCGCTGTCCGAGGCCGTCGACCGCGGTCGCATCGCTCCGGGGGCGAAGATCGTGTTGGTCGCGTTCGGCGCCGGCCTGACGTGGGGTGCCGCGACGATCCAGTGGGGGGACAGGAGCGAATCGATCGGCTCGAGCGAGGTCACGCTCCCGGCGAGTGACCGCACGGGGATCCAGATCATGGTCGACCGGAGCCGGGCGTGGGCTCGATGAGCCGCGTCGCTCTCGTGACGGGAGCCTCCCGCGGAATCGGCAGGGCCGTCGCGCTTCGCCTGGCGGCAGACGGCCACGACGTGGCCGTGAACTATTCGGCGAGCGCCGACGCTGCAGGCATCGTCGTCGAAGAGATCCGCGCCGCCGGTCGGAACGCGATCGCTGTCCGGGCAGACGTCGGGGACGCAGCAGCCGTGACGGGTATGTTCGAGTCGGTGGAGAACGCGCTGGGCCGGGTCGAGGTCCTCGTCAACAACGCCGGCATCACGCGAGACGGCCTGTTGCTCCGGATGGGACAGGACGATTGGGACTCGGTCATCGGCACGAACCTCACCTCCGTGTATCTCTGTACGCGTGCGGCGATGCGGGCGATGGTGAGGGCGCGGTGGGGTCGGATCATCTCGGTGAGCTCGATCTCCGGGATCTCCGGAAATCCCGGCCAGGCGAACTATGCAGCGTCGAAAGCCGGCATCATCGGATTCTCGAAGTCGATCGCCCGCGAAGTCGGATCGCGCAACATCACCGTCAACGTCGTTGCGCCGGGATTCATCGAGACGGACATGACGGAAGGGCTCGGGGAGGAGACCGCCCGGATGGTGGCCGAACAAGCCGCCCTCGGTCGTCTCGGCCGACCCGAGGAAGTCGCGGCGGCGGTGGGCTATCTTGCCTCCGACGATGCGGCGTACGTAACCGGTCAGACACTCGTCGTCGACGGGGGCCTGGCGTTGTGAAACAGTCACAAGGAGGCTGAACCAATGGAGCGAACAGAGATCGAATCGAAGCTGATCGACGTGCTCGTCGACGAGCTCGGCATCGAACGCGATGCGATCACCACCGATGCGAAGTTCGAAGAGGATCTGGACGTCGATTCGCTCGGCGTCGTGGAGCTGCTCATGGCGCTCGAGGACAACTTCGGGGTGAAGATCCCCGACGAGGAGGCCGAGCAGATCACCACGGTCGGTGAAGCCATCGATCTCGTGGAGACGAAACTCAACGCCTGAGGGGGAATCATGAACGACCGTCGTGTGGTCGTCACCGGTCTCGGCACGGTCAACCCCGTCGGTGACGACGTTCGGGCGACGTGGAGTGCCCTGATCGAGGGCACATCGGGAATCGGACCGGTAACCCTCGTCGACGCCTCCGACTTGCCGTCGCAGATCGCCGGCGAGGTCGATGGGTTCGACATCGAGAAGTTCATACCGCGCCGCCGGGCGCGACGGATGGATCGCTACGCGCAGTTCTTCTGGGTCGCCGCCGCCGAAGCGCTCGCCGACGCGGGGATCACGTACGACGAGGACGACCCGGAGACGTACCGCTCCGGGGTGGTCGTCGGGACCGGAATCGGAGGTGTCGAGACGTTCGAGCAGGAGTTGACGACGTTGCTCAACGTCGGTCCGCATCGTCTCAGCCCGTTCGCCATCCCGAAGATCATCGCCAACATGGCGGGAGGCCAGCTCTCGATCGACTTCAACCTGTTCGGGCCGAACACGACGGTCGTGACTGCCTGCGCCGCTTCGGCGAATGCGATCGGTGACGCCGCCGCGATCATCCGGCGAGGCTCGGCGGACGTGATGGTCGCCGGGGGTGCCGACGCTGCGATCACGCGGTTCGCGATGGGCGGATTCTCGCAGGCGAGGGCGCTGAGCCGCAGGAACGACGACCCGGAAGGGGCCAGTCGCCCGTTCGATGCCGAACGGGACGGTTTCGTCATGTCCGAGGGCGCGGGCGTCCTCGTGCTCGAAGAACGCGAGCACGCGCTGGCTCGGGGTGCAACCGTGTACGCCGAGATGCTCGGCTACGGCATGTCGGCCGATGGCTATCACGTGACGTTGCCCAGACCGGGTGGGGGCGGGGCCGCGCGGGCGATGCAGAACGCCCTCGACGACGCCGGTATCCGTGCCGGAGAACTGTCCTACAT
>JAOZRW010000179.1 GCA_029939995.1 Acidimicrobiia bacterium
ACCCCTCTGCGTCGTCGCCGACGCTCCTCCGCGTCCTCCCGTCCTTCGGCCGGGGGGACATGGCGTGATCTGGTCGGGGGGGTGGGTATGAGCGACGAGTATCGGGCGATGATGCATCGGTCCGAGGTGGCCGTGTCCGTCGAACTGCAGACCCAGGACATGACGCTCAACATCGGACCGCAGCATCCGTCGACGCACGGCGTCCTCCGGCTCGTCGCCCAGGTCGACGGTGAGCGGATCACGAGCGTCGAACCGGTCATCGGATACATGCACCGCGGATACGAGAAGCTCGCCGAAGTCCGCAGCTACGCCCAGATGACGGCGCTCGTCAACCGCATCGACTGGGTCTCCGGGTTCGCCAGCGAGGTCCCGTTCATCGTCGCCGTCGAGAAGCTGATGGGGATCGAGGCCCCCGAACGGGCCCAGTGGATCCGTCTCATCCTCACCGAGTTGTTCCGGATCTCGTCGCACATGGTCTTCACGTCGTCGTACCCGCTGGAGCTCGGTGCGACGACCCCGCTGTTCCACGTGCTGCGAGAGCGCGAACGGGTCCTCGAGCTCATCGAGGGGATGACCGGTGGTCGATTCCACCCGAACTTCAACCGGGTCGGCGGCATCAAGCCTGCCGCCGGCGGCGGGAAGACCCAGAAGAAGGTCTCGATGGACATCCCGGAGGGCTGGCTCGACGCCACCCGGGCCACCATGGAGCGGGTCATGCTGTCGACCCATCAGAGCGACACGCTCGTCACCGGCAACGAACTCTTCAAAGCCCGGACCGTCGGCGTCGGTGTGATCCCCGGCGACAAGGCCGTCGAATACGGGCTCTCCGGCCCGAACCTGCGGGCCTCCGGTGTCGCCTACGACCTGCGCAAGCACGAGTACCACCTCCCGTACGACCAGGTTGACTTCGACGTGATCAGCGCTCCCGGCGGCGACTGCTACGACCGGTACTGGGTGCGGCTCCAGGAGATCCGCGAGTCGGTCAAGATCGTCCTCCAGGCGATCGACAAGATCCCGGACGGGCCGCTGCGGGCCAAAGCTCCCCGCGTCCTCAAGGTCCCGAAGGGCCAGATCTACGTCCGGGGCGAGAACCCGAAGGGCGAGTTCGGCTACTACCTGATCTCCGAGGGTGGGCAGAAGCCGTACCGGCTGAAGATCCGTTCCACGTCGTTCTCGAATCTCTCGATCCTGCCGTGGGTGCTCAAGGGCGCCCTCGTCCCCGACCTCGTCGCGGTCATGGGCAGTCTCGACTTCGTGCTGGGAGACGTGGACCGATGA
>JAOZRW010000017.1:0-44489 GCA_029939995.1 Acidimicrobiia bacterium
GCGCACGCGGCACCGACCCCGGCGTCGGTCACCGAGTTGGGGTTGCCGTCGCGTGCGGCGACGAGGGCCAGTTCGAGCGCTTCGACGGTTCGCTCCAGGACCTCGAGCGGCACCATCGTCGCCCCGAGGTTCGCTTCCGCCATCGCCGTCTCCCGGGCCGCCCGCTCCTCGTCGGCCTTCCTCGGAAGGCGGATGGCGTCGAGCACCGCGTTGAAGGCGTCCGTGTCCCGATCGACGGCGGCGAGGAACCAGTCCTTGAGCGCCTGAGCGTCGCGTCCCGTCGCCTCCATCACCTCCCGCGTGTCCTCCATCCCGCGTTTGGCGAACGTCAGTGACGCCACCATCGCCGACAGGGAAGCCGAAAGCGCTCCGACCAGGGCCGCAACCGATCCGCCGCCCGGAGCGGGGGAGTCCTTGGACAGTTCATCGGCGAAACCGCGCACGGTCCGGTCGACGAGACCGATCCGCTCACCGCGCACCCGGTACTCGACGATCTTCGCCGCCGGGTCGAACGGCCCCAACTCCTCGAGGCCGAGGGACACGACGGCGGTGTGGATGCGGTCCCGTTCGGGGACGGCGGTCGTGCGGCCCTGCGCCGTCAGGAAGTGGTCGCCGGCGGCCAGCATGGCGTCGAGGGGCACGAGGCCGACGAGTTCCGACCCGGTGACGCGCATGCCGCGTGCGGCGGCCTCCTCGCGGCACGCTTCGAAGACCTCGTGCATCGGAGACACCGACGGGTCGGTGAGGTTGAGAGACACCTGTGCGCGGTCGTACTCGTCGATGTACCAGCCGACGCCTTTCACCTCGGCGAACCGCCCTGGGGCGAAAACCGTCTTGCCGTGCTCGTCTTTGATGATCTTCCCGTCGGCGTCTCGCGTGGCGGTGCCGAGGGTGCGGACGGCCGACGCCACCTGGTGGGCGAGACGGCGGTCGGTCGTGTTCAGGTTCACGTTGTAGGCGATCAGGAATTGCCGGGCGCCGATCGCGGTGGCGCCCGCCGTCGGGTTGAACCGCGGGCCGAAGTCGGGGGCGTCGTCACGAGCCGCCAGCCCTTCGTATTCGCCGCGACGGACGTCGGCGAGCGACCGTCGTCCGTCGATCGCGGCATGCTCGTAGAGGTACACGGGGATCCCGAGTTCGGATCCGACCCGTTCGGCGAGGCGGCGGGCGATCTCGACGCAATCGTCCATCGTGGCGCCCTCGACCGGGACGAACGGGCAGACGTCGGTCGCTCCCATACGGGGATGCTCGCCCGTGTGCTTCGACATGTCGATCAACTCGGCGGCCTTCGCGATCGCCCGGAACGCGGCCTCCTCGACCGCTCCGGGAGACCCGGCGAACGTGACGACGGTCCGGTTCGTTGCCGCGCCGGGATCGACGTCGAGAAGCGCTGCACCGTCGACGGCCTCGATCTCGCGGGTGATGGCATCGATGACCGCGCGATCGCGGCCTTCGGAGAAGTTGGGGACACATTCGATGAGCTTCACGGGACCTCCCTGGAATTCCGACGTCGAGGCTACCCGCCGCGTACCCCGGCTGCGTCGTTCGATGCCCCGATGGCCGGGTCCCTATGGCGGGGTGACTCGCTACCCTGGCCGTGCCGGGGAGCGTTCCCGCGGCCATACGACTTCATCTGAGGAGACGACGCCATGACCACACCGAAATACCCGGGAATCCGGATCACGACGAACGGCAACCAGCTCGTCTCCTATCACACCGAGGCCAGGATCACCGAGGGCGGCGTCTTCTATCCGATCACACCGTCGACCGAGATGGGGGAGAACTACCAGCTCTCGTACGCCGAGGGCCAACTCGACGTCTTCGGCCGCACCAAGGTAGCCATCGAAGCCGAAGGTGAGCACGCCGCCCAGGGCGGCGCCATCACGCTGTCGGTCACCGGCAAACGGGTCGTCAACTTCACCTCGGGGCAGGGTCTCGTGTACGGCCTCGAGCAGTACTACCACGCGCCCGGCAAGCTCTCGACGCTGATCGTCGAGGTGGCGGCCCGCGCGCTGACCAAACACGCCCTCAACGTGCACTGCGGTCACGACGACATCTACGCCGCGATGGACACCGGATGGATGATCCTGTTCGGCAAGGACGCGCAACAGGCCGCCGACCAGGCGCTCATCATCCGCCGCGTCGCCGAGCAGGCCCTCAACCCGGGCATCAACGGTCAGGACGGGTTCCTCACCTCCCACCTCGAACGGACCTTCTTCAAGCACGAAGCCGGGCTCATGCGCGAGTTCCTCGGCGCCCCCGACGACGTCATCGACTGCCCCACCGAGGCGCAGCGGGAACTCTTCGGCCCGACGCGCCGGCGGGTCCCGTCGATGATCGACCTCGCCAACCCGATCCTCCTGGGCCCCGTCCAGAACCAGGAGCACTACATGAACGGCGTCATCGCACGCCGCAACAACTTCTCCGAACCGATCCTCGGATTCCTCGAGGACGCCTACGAGGAGTTCGCCCGCCTCACCGGCCGCTCCTACGGCCTCATCTCCCGGTACCGGACCGACGACGCCGATGTCGTATTCGTGTCGATCGGATCGGCGGCCGAGAACATCGAAGCCGCCGTCGACTATCTCCGGGAGACCGAGGACGCGAAGGTCGGATCGATCCACGTCAACGTGATCCGCCCGTTCCCCGCCGCAGCGATCGTCGAAGCGCTCGCCGGCAAGAAGACCGTCGTCGTTCTCGAACGCACCGACGATCCGCTCTCCGGCGACAACCCCCTCACCCGCGACATCCGCGCCGCGCTCAACAAGGCCGTCGAGACCGCGGAGACGGGTGCCGGTCACGAAGTTCCCGCCGTCGAACTCGCGCAGATCCCGATGATCCTCTCCGGCACGTACGGACTCGGGTCCCGGGACTTCCGCCCCGAGGGGATCCTGGGGGCGTACGAGTTCGCCTCCGGAACCACCGCCAGGCAGGACGGACGGACCGTCGCCGACGGTGAGCGCTACTTCACGGTCGGCATCGACCATCCCTACGCCGTCATCTCGGAACGCACCCCGTCGCTGCTCCCCGAAGGAGCGATCGCCGTGCGGTTCCACTCGATCGGCGGTTGGGGCATGATCACCACCGGCAAGAACCTCTCCGAGGTGATCGGCGCCGTCGGCGACGACCTGATGCAGAGCCGCGGCGGGGTCGATGAACTCGGCCGTCCCAAGGAGATCATCCACGTCTCGGCCAACCCGAAGTACGGATCGGAGAAGAAGGGCGCCCCGACGTCGTACTTCCTCGTCGCTGCACCCGAGCGAATCCGGATCAACGCCGACCTTCACCACGTCGACGTCGTGCTCTGCTCCGACCCGAAGATCTTCACACACGCCAACGCCCTCGAAGGACTCAACGAGGGTGGAACGTTCGTGTGGGAGTCGGACGAGGATCCCGAGACCGTCTGGCAGCGCATCCCGCGTGCGTACCGCCAGGAGATCATCGACAAGAACATCCGGATCTTCACCCTCCCCGGCTTCGAGATCGCCCGGGAAGCCACATCCCGGCCCGACCTGCAACTCCGCATGCAGGGCAACGCGTTCCTCGGCGCGTTCTTCGGCGTCTCGCCGTTCCTCGAGGAGTACGACGTCACGGACGAACGGTTCCGCGAGATCGTCCGGGCCCAGTACAACAAGAAGTTCGGACGCTTCGGCGAAGCCGTCGTCGAGTCGAACATGACGGTGATGATGGAGGGCCGTGCCCGGGTCCGTCAGGTCCCGCCCGGCCCCGTCGATGCACCCGACCGGTCCGCCATGCGCGGCCCGGCTCTCGAAACGTGCGACTCGTGCGCCGTCGAAGTTCCCGACTTCGCTCCACCAGCGGAGCAGGAGGCTCGGTTGCCGATCGCCAGCGTCGGCACGTTCAACGCCGAGTTCAAAGCAGGCCTCGGATACAACCAGCCGGCGTCGCCGCTGGCGTCGGTCGGGATAATGGCCGCCGGAACCGGCAAGGACGCCTCCAAGTACGTGGCCCGCCGCGAGGTTCCGGTTTGGCTCGCCGACAAGTGCACCCAGTGCATGGAGTGCATCGTCGCTTGTCCCGACACGGCGTTGCCCAACACGGCGCAGGACATCGGCACGGTGTTACGCACCGCTGCCAACGGCTACGTATCGAACCCGGCGGCTCGGCTAGCGCTGCTCGCCGAACTCGACGGCCTCGAAGCAACCCTGCGCAAGAAGATGATGGACGTGACCTCCGCCAAGGAGGAGGTCACGTTCCACGACGTGCTCGTCGACGAGGTCGAAGCCCTCGACATCGATCCGACGGCGAAGTCGGAGTTCCTCGAAGTGTTCGCCAGGGTCCCGTTCGCCTTCGCCAAGGCGCAGCCGATCTTCCGTTCCCTCGAACGCCGCAACGAGGGCCAGGGCGGACTGTTCGCGATCATGGTCTCCGACCGGTGCAAGGGATGCGGAGAGTGCGTCCTCGAGTGCGGCGAACACGAGGCGCTCGTCATGGTTCCGGAGTCGGAACTGCAATTCGCCGAGCACGAGTCGGGCGTGAGGTTCCTCGACCTGCTCCCCGAGACGCCCGAGAAGTACCTCGGACGGTTCGATCCCGACGACCCGATCGGGTCCCACGCTGCCCAGCTGAAGAACGCTCTGATGCTGCGCCACAACTACGAGGCGCTCGTCTCCGGTGACGGCGCCTGTGCCGGGTGCGGTGAGAAGAGCGTCCTGCACGGCGTCGCGTCGATCACCGAGGCGTACATGCGACCGCTCTACCACGCCAGGGCCGACCGTCTCGAGGAGAAAGCCGACCGTCTCGCTTCCGAGGGTGTCGCGATGCTCGCCCGTATGAAGGACGAAACCCCCGAGGGGTACGCGTATTTGAAGCGGTCCGTCGCCCACATCCTCATGGAACTCGGCGGCGACTCCGATGCGGACACCGATGCCCGCCTCGCCGAGCACGGCGACATCTCCGATGCGGAGATCGTCGACGCGCTGGTAGCGACGATGCGTCAGGACGCGTTCAACCACCGGGATCTGCAGGCGATCGATGGGACGCTGCCGAACGGCATGTCGGTGATGGCGATGGGCGCCCACACCGGCTGCAACAGCGTGTACGGATCGACGCCGCCGAACAACCCGCATCCGTACCCGTGGATGAACTCGCTGTTCCAGGACGGTGTCACCGTGTCGTGGCTGATGGGGGAGGGGTTCATCCTCGACCACTCCCGCCGATCGGTTGTCCCGGAGCGCCTGGCGGACCGTCTCCTCGGCGAAGCGCCACCGATGACCGAGAAGGACTACTTCCAACTCACCCACATGACCGACGCGCTGATGACCGAACGCGAGATCAGGGAGCTGCCGAAGGCCTGGGCCGTGGGCGGCGACGGAGGCATGGGCGACATCGGGTACCAGAACGCGTCGAAAGTGGTGCTCCAGAACCGACCGAACGTCAAAGTCCTGCTGCTCGACACGCAGGTGTACTCGAACACGGGTGGCCAGAACTCCGACTCGACACCGATGCCCGGCGGCGGCGACATGAACCAGTTCGGCATCGCCTCGGAGGGCAAGCTCACCGAGAAGAAGGGCGTCGCCGAGTCGTTCATCAGCGGACACGGCTCGCCGTACGTCGCCCAGGTGTCGATGGCGAACGTCGCCCAGTTCTACAAGGCGATCCTCGAAGGTCTCGACTACCGGGGAACGGCGTTCTTCCAGTCCTTCACCTCCTGCCAGCCCGAGCACGGTATCGCCGACGACGTCTCGACGTTGCAGGCGATCCGGGCCCGCGACTCCCGGAGCGTCCCGCAGTTCGTGTTCAACCCGTCTCAGGGCGAGATGTACTCGGAGGCCATGAGCCTCGCCGGGAACCCCAATCCGGACCGCGACTGGTACCAGAAGGTGTCGAAGAAGACCGGCAGGAAGTACGCCTACACGGTTGCGCACTACGCCACGACCGAAGCCCGCTTCCGACGCCACTTCCGACCAGCGAAGGACCTCGAAGGGACGGTCCCGCTCCAGCAGATCCTGAACGTGGTCTCGCAGAACGACGTCGTCGGCCGGACCGTCTTCGACCAGGAGCACTTCACGTTCGTTCCCGACTTCGGCGTCACGATCGAGGCCGAGGATGACGAGGGCAACGTCAAGACGCTCCTGCTGTCCAGGATGATGGTGCTGTTCTGCGTCGAGCGGCGACGCTCGTGGAGGATGCTCCAGAGCCGCGCAGGGATCACGAACGTGGACTACGAGGCTCAGAAGAAGGTCCGCTCGGAACTCGACGCCGGAGAATACGGGCCGGTCGATGCGAGGGCGTTCGCCGCCGATCGGATGCGTGAGGAGTTGGCCGCGGCGGGCATCGACACGGACTGACCGGGAACCGGCGGAACGGTCCCGTTCGTTGTTCCGGTAGAAAGGCGCCCGCCCGGCGCAGTGTCGGGTGAGGTGAACACGGCGCGAGACGGGACGGGAGCGATGAGCGAAGCGAGGGAGTCGCGGCCTGCGAGGCCGGGACTCGCCGCCGTGTTGTCCGGCCTGGTCCCCGGCGCGGGGCAGTGGTACGGTCGCCGGCTCCGTCGGGGAATCCTCCTGTTCACACCGACGTTGATCCTCGCTCTGCTGGCGCTGGGCCTGTGGTCGCGTGGACGGACTCGGCTCATCGAATTGGTCGTCCAGCCATCCGTCCTCTGGGCGGCGCTCGCTGTGAATCTGTTGATCGTCGGCTGGCGGGAGTTCGCCGTCGTCGACGCATTCCGCATCACACGCAACGGATCGAAGACGGGATGGTTCCCGGCGTCGATCCTCGTCGTCACGATCGCCGCCGTGGCCGCCCCGCACGTCCTGTTGACCGCGTACGGCTTCGAGGCGATCGACTCCCTCGAGACCATCTTCGCCACCGACGAGGTCGCATCCCCGCTCTTCGTCGAAGACGCTCCTCCCCGCGCCGCACCGTTCGCTCCCGGCGACACGGACCTCGTGGTCGTCGCCGATCCGGCCCTCGCATCCGTTCCGAAGACCCCGACTCCGAAGTCGCTGAGGAACCTCGTGTTCCGCCGGGGCATCGGCGACCCCGACGCCATCGCCGCCTGGCCCGACATCATCGACGACCCGGTCGAAGCGATGGCCCTGCTGCCGCCGGTGGACACCGCCGATCTCGACCGGATCACGATCCTCCTCGCCGGCGGAGACGGGGGTCCCGGACGGGGCGGGATGCGAACGGATTCGATCAACGTGGCGACGCTCGATCTGACGACCGGGCGGGCGGCGTTGTTCGGCATTCCGCGCAACCTCGTCCAGGTGCCGCTGCGTTCGGACTACGACCAGGCTTTCAATGAACTTCAGCAGCGGATCACGTCGTGGGACGAGCGCAAGCATTGGACCGACTCGGACGGGGACGGTGTGCCGGACCAGTTCGTGCCGTGCCACTGTTTCCCGGATCAGATCAACGCGATCTACCCGTTCACCCGCAAGTGGACCGACACCTACCCCCGGGAGGCCGATCCGGGAATGGCCACGCTTCGCGACACGGTGGAGCTCCTGCTCGGCATCCACATCGACTTCTACGCGCTCGTCAACATGTCCGGCTTCGTCCGGGTCGTCGACGCGCTCGGAGGGGTGCGAACGTATGTGACCGGACCGGTCCAGACGGAGGTCTCACCTGCACGGGAGGGGGAGGACTGGATCACGGTCGACATACAACCGGGCTGGCACCGGCTGAACGGGCACGAAGCACTCGCCTACGTGCGTGAGCGGAAGCACACCAGCGACTACGTGAGGATGCGGAGGCAACGATGCATGCTCAAGGCCGTGGCCGCGAGCGCCGATCCGTCCACGATCGTCCGCAGGTTCACGGCGCTGTCACGAGCGTTCAAGACGTCCGTCCGGACGGACATCCCCCTCGACTACCTCCCGACTCTCGTATCGCAGGCCGCGACACTCGACTTCGGCGACATCGTGACGGTCGGCTTCACCCCACCGGAGTACGCGCCGACGGCGAACTATCGGAATCAGCCGATCCCCGACATCGCGGCCATCCGGGCGAAGGTGCAGGAGATCCTGAACGCGGACGAGGACACCGTCTTCGAGACCGGTCGGGACACGGAGTGCAGGATCTGACCGGCCCCATCCGATGAGCCGAAGGCCGAAGCAGCCTCACGAGCCGCTATAGGGCCATCAGCCCCACCGTTTCTCCACTTTCGGCCCTAGCCGTGGCCTTCGAAATGCGGTCCTATGGGCATGTTGCTGCAACAAGAAGAGGGAGTGCAATGAACGACCTTCGAGCGAATCCGGCTCCGCTGGGCCTGATGGGGTTCGGCATGACCACGGTCCTGCTGAACATTCACAACGCGGGTTTCTTCCCGCTCGACGACACGATCCTCGCGATGGGCATCTTCTACGGCGGACTTGCCCAGGTCATCGCCGGGATCATGGAGTTCAGGAAGAACAACACGTTCGGCCTCACCGCGTTCACGAGCTACGGCATGTTCTGGCTGACGCTGGTGTGGATCATCCTCTACGGCGAGGCAGATCCGGTCTTCCTGGGCTGGTACCTGTTCCTTTGGGGACTCTTCACCGCATACATGTTCATCGCCACCCTGAAGAAGAACCGGGCCCTCCAGGTCGTCTTCGGCACGCTGACGATCCTCTTCTGGCTGCTCGCCGTCGGCCACTGGGTCGACAATTCGACGATCATCACGATCGCGGGGTACGAGGGAATCTTCTGCGGGTTGTCGGCGTTCTACCTCGCAGCGGCCGAGGTGATCAACGAAACCTACGAGAAGGTGGTCCTCCCGGTCGGCTAGACGACAATCACACGCGATCAACGACGGGTTCCACGCTCCTCCGGTGGGACCCGTCGCCGCGTCCGGATGCTCGTGCTATCTGTGAACCCGGCGTAGGTTGGGGGCGATGAGTGGACCGGACACGACCGGACGATCGGACAACGACGCGAATCCGGGTCTCGCCGCGACGTTCTCGGCCCTGCTCCCCGGGGCCGGACAGTGGTATGCGGGAAGGATCACGCGGGCGGTCATCGTCGCGTCCCCGCTCCTCCTGCTCATCGTCGCGGCGGTAGTCGCGTGGCGGGGCGGTGCCGTCGGCATCCTCGAACTCGCCGTTCAACCCGCGGTCCTCTGGATGCTCCTCGGCGTCAACGCCGTCGTGCTGGCCTGGCGCCTCTTCGCCGTCGTCGACGCCTACCGGGTGGCCCGCCCCGGCCCGTCACCGCTGCGAGGCTGGAGGATGATGCTGCTCGGTGTGCTCGTCGCTCTGGTGGCGATTCCGCACATCGCAGCCGGTGCCTACGCCTACCGCGGACTGCTCCTGATCGACCGGGTGTTCGCATCGGACGAGCCGGCGACGGCCGCTTCGGGGACGCTGGCACCTCCGTCGGAGGAAGCCGATGAGGTGCCGGATCCTGCAGCCGCACCCAGCAGCACGGTTGTGACGACGACGACCGTGCCTCCGACCACGACGACCACCGTGTTCCGGCCGAACGGGAACCTCATCTTCCGGCCCGGATTCGGCGACCCGGATGCGGTCGCGGACCGTTCGGAGATCGTCTACGGCCGACCGAGAGCACCGTTCCTGCCGTTCGATGAGCGCGTGGACCCGGGTCGCATCACCTTCCTGCTCGCCGGCGGCGACGCCGGTCCGGGAAGAGGCGGTCTGAGGACCGACACGATCATGGTGGCGACCATGGATCTCGAGACGGGACAGGCGGCGCTCTTCGGCATCCCGAGGAACATGGCGCAGATCCCGATGCCGAAGCGGTTCGAGAACGCATTCAACGACCTGGAGCGCAAACTCGCTCCGCCGAGCGATCCGGCCACGTGGGTGGACGAGGACGGGGACGGCGTTCCCGACGAACCGGCGTTCGTCCCGTGCCACTGCTTTCCCGAGCAGATCAATGCCGTGTACCCGTATACGCGCAAGTGGACGAGGTCATTCCCCGACGAGGTGGATCCCGGCATGGCTGCGCTGCGGGAGATCGTGGAGAACATGATCGGGCTCCGCATCGACTACTACGTGCTGGTCGACATGCGTGCGTTCGTCGCGCTCGTCGAGGCCGTCGGCGGCGTCGACGTCTACGTTCAGAAGCCGCTCCAGGCCGAAGTGTCGCCACCCGAAGAAGGCCAACCGTGGGCGACCGTCGACGTCGAACCCGGCTGGCAGCACCTCTCGGCCACCGAGGCCCTCGCCTACTCCCGAGCGCGTAAGGGCTCATCCGACTACGTCCGCATGCAGCGGCAGCGGTGCCTGCTGCGCTCCGTCGCCGGCGAAGCGGACCCGCTCACCCTCGTTCGAGCTTTCCCCTCGATCGCCGACGCGATCGAGCGCTACGTCGTGACCGACGTGCCCGTCTCGTTCCTGCCGGACCTCGTGCGCGCCGCGGCCGCTCTCGACTTCTCGAACATCGCGACCGTGGGATTCAACCCGCCCTACTACGCACCGGAACGTGACTTCAAGTATCACCCCATCCCCGACGTCGCACGCATCCGATTGAAGGTGAAGCGGGTGCTCACCGAGGGTGTCGAAGCGCAGAGCAAGACCGGTGCCAGCGAGTGCGATCCGCCCGAGGACGAATCGGGCTGAGACGCGAAAGGGCCCCGGCTCGTCGCCGGGGCCGGTCTCGCGAATCGAACCGTGTTACGAGATGCGGTCCGTGTTCTTCTTGATGGAGAAGATCACCATCACGAGTTCGAACGTGATGCGGTAGCCGAGGACCATCAGGATGAACATGAGGCCACCGAAGATGAGACCCATGAAGCCACCGCCGATGCCGTTTGCGAATCCGGCGAAGATCGCCATGAGCCACATGAGGGCCGCAAGGACCAGCATCACGATGAACGCGATCTTGATCACGATCGGCGTGACGAACTTCGTGAACGTGAAGTCGAATATGTCTGCCAGTGTGGCCTTTTCTTCCATAGTTCCCTCCCGGGAGTCGCGGATATCCGACGATCGTAGGCACCCCAGTTGATGCGATCGGGTAATTCGGTGGTACCGTCGCCGATTCTGATGCTCGATTCCGCACGCCTCTCGATGTCTCTTGCCAATCGCCGCCGTGCTGCGGTGGCGGCGGGCGGCGCTATCGGTGCGGTCGGCCGGGCATTCGTCATCGAGATCGTGACGGGCGCAGGGGTCGATCCGCTGTGGGCGACGTTCCTCGTCAACGCGGCGGGTTCGCTTCTCCTCGGGTACCTCGTCGGTCGTCACACCGGCCGATCTCGCTCGTCGCCGTACGTGATCCCGTTCGCG
The DNA here is from genome assembly GCA_029939995.1 of Acidimicrobiia bacterium. GTDB lineage: Bacteria > Actinomycetota > Acidimicrobiia > Spongiisociales > UBA5794 > JAHEEL01. The sequence continues at coordinate 11,199 of JAOZRW010000017.1, forward strand.
GGAATCGGCATCATGGGCGCCTTCACGACGTTCTCGCTGTTCTCCACCGAGGTGTTCCATCTGCTGGAAGGAGGCGACGTGACGACCGCTCTCGTCTACGTGACCGGCTCCGTCGTCGTCGGGCTCGTCTTCGCTCTGACCGGTATCCGTGTCGGGAGGAGCCTGTGACCTGGCTCGCCATCGGCGTCTTCGGAGCGCTCGGAGCGTTCTCCCGGTACCGGGTGTCGGGCGTCGTTCAACGCCGGTGGAAGACGCTGTTCCCCGCCGGGACGCTGACCGTGAACCTCTCCGGTGCGCTCGCCGCGGGCATCCTGGCCGGCCTCGCAACGGGACGGGGCTTGCCCGACATGGTGCTTGCCGCCCTCGGTGTCGGCTTCCTCGGCGGGTATACGACGTTCTCGACGTGGATGGTGGAGACGATCCTCGCCGAGCGGTCCGGTGGGCCCGTCGGCGTCACGAGGGGGCTGTTCAACCTGCTCGTGACGCTTGTAGGCGGAGTCGTGCTCGTCGCCGCAGGGTTCGCCCTTGGAAGATGGATCTAGGATGGGGAACATGGAGACCATCCCGCACGGCCGTTTGCTGAGGATCTTCATCTGCGAAAGCGACCACTTCGAAGGGCGGCCGGCCGATGCGGCGATCATCGACGCGCTGCGGGAGGCGGGGATCTCCGGTGCGACGGTTCTTCGCGGCGTGGCCGGCTACGGCATGTCTTCGGTGATGCACACGACCCACGTCCTGCGGCTCTCCGAGAACCTTCCTCTCGTCATCGAAGTCGTGGACACTCAGGGCAAGATCGACGAGGTGCTTCCGGAGATCGAGAAGATGATCGGTGACGGACTGATCACGATGCAAGAGGTCACGATCCGGCGCAGGAAGACGCCGCGATAGCGATCGACCCCCTTCCAACGGATGCCGGCGACTGATAGGTTGAGGCCATGTCGTACCCCAACCGTTCCTTCCGTCCCGCGCTGTTCACCTACCTGTCCGACCTGGCCGACCACAACGACCGTGGCTGGTTCGCCGATCACAAGGACCGGTACGAGACCTATGTGAAAGACGAGGGGCTCCAGTTCATCCGGGACTTCGAGCCCTATCTTCACGAGATCAGCCCCCACTTCGTCGCCGACGACCGAACCGTCGGGGGATCGCTGTTCCGGATCTACCGGGATACGAGGTTCTCGAAGGACAAGACTCCGTACAAGACGCATCTCGGGATCCAGTTTCGACACGAAGCGGCCCGTGACGTGCACGCTCCCGGCTTCTATCTGCACCTCGACCCCGAGGGCAGTTTCGTCGGTGCCGGCATCTGGCGACCGAGTGGAGCGGAGGCGCTCGTCATCCGCGAGGCGATCGTCGACCGGTCGAAAGAGTGGGTCTCCGCGGTGACCGACCCGGACTTCACTTCGGCGTACGTTCTCGAGGGAGAGATGCTGAAACGCCCGCCCCGTGGGTTCCCGCCGGATCACGCCCTCATCGACGATCTGCGACGGAAGGATTTCGTCGCCACGGCGAAGATCTCTCGGAAGACGGTGACGGCACCCGACTTCCTCGAGCGGTATGCACATCTCTGCCGCATCGCCTCCGACTACATGGAGTTCCTCACGACGTCGCTCGGCCTGCCGTTCTGACCGACGGCGGCGACGTCCGGAGCCTGCGTCGCTACCGCAGCGAGAGGCGGATCAGTTCGCGCAAACGGGGAAGCGCCGTTTGCCCGGCGTCGCCGAGGCAGACCATTCCGACGGGCCGGCCCCTGTCGCGAAGGGCGGCCTGATCGCCGAACGACTGCGCCGCGATGAGAGCGCCGAACGTGTAATCGGTCTCGGGGATGGCGAGATCCTCGGAGGGATGATCCACGATCTGGAGGAAGACGCCGCCCTCCGGGCCGCCCTTGTGGAACTGGCCCGTTGAGTGGAGGAACCGGGGGCCGTAGCCGATCGTGACGGCGGCGCCGGTTGCGTCTGCGATCGTGCCGGCGATCGCGTGGAGGCGCTGAGCGGTCATGGCCGTGTGCTCCAGGTAGGCCTGGATGGCGACGTAACCGTCCGGCTCGACCTGGGACAGCAGCGACTCGACGTGGGTTCCCGTCGTAGGCTCTCCGATGGTCCACTCGGAGATGTCGATGCCGTCGAGGCCGTCCGTCATCGCCTTGCGGGCGAGCGACTTGGCGAGCTGCACGTCCGGCTGGTCGAACGGGTGAACGCCGAGGACGGCGCCGGCCGCAGCCGTCGCCATCTCGAGGATGAACATGGCGCCACCGAGGTCGTATGCGTCGCCGAGGCCCATCGCCACCGACGGTTCGCCGCCCGGTAGCACGTTGCCCATGCTGATCGTGAAGGGGAGCCGGTCGGGCGCGGGCGGGGCGACGCCGTCGGCGACGGGGAGGATGCCCTTGCCGTCCTTGCCGAGGGATTCGGCGATCAGTTGCTCGATCCAGTCGGGGAAGGTGTCGAAGGGCGCTTCGGGAGCGAACACGATCGTGTCCCTCCCGGCGAGCGCGAACTCCCCGAGCGCCGCGCCGAGGCGCAATGCGGGATTCTCCGCGACGGGCACGTCCGGTCCGCATGCCCATGCAGCGGCGTCGGCACCGGCGAGGAGTCGTTCCAGGTCGACGCCGACGAGTGCCGCGGGGATCAGTCCGAAGTCGACCAGCGCCGAGAACCTGCCGCCGACATCGGGAGGGGCGAGGAACACTTCGCGAAACCCGCGTTCGGCTCCGAGACGGGCGAGATCTGATTCGGGATCGGTGATGGCGATGAACCGGCTGCCCGGATCGTCGATCACCCCGGAGACCCGTTCCCAGAAGAAGCGGAAGAACGACATCGTCTCGAGCGTCGTTCCCGACTTCGATGCGACGATGAACAGGGTCGTCTCGGGTTCGACGGCGGCGTCCACCGCGCGGACGGAATCCGGGTGGGTCGAGTCGAGGACGGTGAGGGCCGGTCCTTCCGCATCGCCGAATACCGCGGCGAACACCTCGGGAGCGAGACTCGAACCGCCCATGCCGAGCAGCACGACGTCGGTGATGCCCTCCGTACGGATCGAATCGACGAGATCGCCGATGGAGTCCTGGCTCTTGTCGCAACCGGAGCAGAGCCATCCGAGCCGGTTCACGATCTCGTCACGAGGCGGGTCGAACCAGAGGGTGGCGTCGCGGTTCCACAGGCGGGCCGCGAAGTCCGCTTCGGCCCACGCTTCGAGACGAGCGTCGATCGCCGCCTGGACGTCGCCCGCCTCGATGCGTACCGATACGCTCATGAACGGTTCCGTTTCGCTTCGATCGCCGCGAGCAAGGTCTCGAAGGCCTTGGCGAACGAAGCGACACCCTCGACCTGGAGTTCGTCGGTGATCGCGTCGAAGTCGATGCCGATGTCCGCGAGGGCCGTGAAGTGCTCGGCCGCTGCGTCCACGCCCGTGGTGAGCGCCGAGGGGTCGACGACGCCGTGGTCGCGGAACGCGTCGATGGTCGCCGGAGGCACGGTGTTGACGGTGTTCGGGCCGATGAGATCCTCGACGTAGAGAACGTCCGAGTAGGCGGGGTTCTTCGTGGACGTCGATGCCCACAACGCTCGCTGCGGCTTCGCCCCGCGGGCGCGTGCCGCATCGAATGTCGATCCTTCGAAGATCTCCTGGTACCGGCGGTAGGCGAGTTTGGCGTTCGCCACGGCGGCTTTGCCGCGAAGAGCGAGCGCCGCTTCGGTGCCGATGGCTTCGAGGGCGTCGTCGACCTTGTTGTCGACCCGGCTGACGAAGAACGATGCGACCGAGGCGATGCGACCCGGGTGGGTGCTCCGCTCGGCTCCCCGGACGTACGCCATGGCGACGGCGTCGTAGTCGCCGAGGCTGAACATGAGGGTGGCGTTGACGTTCACACCGACCGCGATCAGTTCCTCGACGGCGACGACGCCTTCGGGCGTGGCCGGAACCTTGATCATGAGGTTGGGTCGGTCGACCTCGTCCCAGAGGCGCTTGGCATCGGCGAGCGTTCCCTCGGTGTCGGCGGCCAGGGTGGGGGAGACCTCGAGGCTCACGAAACCGTCCGCTCCTCCGGTGGCGTCGTAGACGCCCCGCAGGGCGTCGGCGGCATCCCGGACGTCGTCGACGGCGAGTGACTCGAACACCGCCTGAGCATCGCCGGTCGCTTCGGCGATCGCCGTGTCGTAGAGGTTCGATCCGGCGATGGCCTTCTCGAAGATGGACGGGTTCGAGGTGACGCCGGTGATGCCTTCATCGATGAGAGCGGCGAGTTCGCCGTTCTTCACCATGTCGCGTCGGATGAAGTCGAGCCACACGCTCTGACCTGCCGCCGCCAGTTCCTTCAGTTCCGCCATGCCTGCTCCTGTGGGTGGGGTGCAATAGATTCTCGCAGGTCCACGGCGCCATCCAACGTCTTCCCGCCCCGAACCCAGGGTTCTCTGCACCCTATATGACGTCTCCAGCCCGCGGAATGGGACGTCGCTGTGAACCGCGGGCTCGAGACGGCATATATAGGGTCAGGAACCCTGGGTTTGCTGGGGGAGGAGGCGGGCGAGGGTGGCGGCGATGTCCGGGCCCAGGTCGTCCCGTTCGAGTGCGAGGGCGATCGTGGCTTCGAGGAACCCGATCTTCGTGCCGCAGTCGTAGCGGGGGCCGTCGTGGACGACGGCGTGGAACGGGGCCGTCCCGATCACCTCGGCGAGGGCGTCGGTCAGTTGGATCTCTCCACCGGCCCCCCGGCGACCTTCTCCGAGGACGTCCATGACCGCCGGTTCGAGGATGTACCGGCCGACCGCCGCGTACGTCGACGGAGCGTCGGCCGGATCGGGCTTCTCGACGATTCCCTTGACTTCGATCGTGCGCCCATCGATGGCACCGGGGGCGACGATGCCGTACGAGCCCGTGTCTTCTTCGGGGACTTCGATGACGGAGATGACGTTCCCGCCGACCCGGTCGTGGAGGTCGATGAGGTCGGCCAGGGGAGGGCGATCACCGCGCAGCAGTTCGTCGGCGAGTAGCACCGCGAACGGTTCGTCGGCGATCAGGTTCCTCGCGCACCACACCGCGTGACCGAGGCCGAGCGCGTCCATCTGTCGCACATAGGAGATGCGTCCCGGCGTCGTATTGCCGACCTGCGCGGCGGCGAGCAGGTCGGTCCGTCCGCTTTCGATCAGGGCACGTTCCAGACCCGCGTTGCGGTCGAAGTGGTTCTCCACGGCCTCTTTGCCGTGAGCCGTCACGAACACGAAGTTCTCGATGCCCGCGTCGATGGCCTCTTCGACGGCGTACTGGATCAGGGGCTTGTCGACGACCGGGAGCATCTCTTTGGGAACGGCCTTGGTCGCGGGGAGGAAGCGGGTCCCGAGCCCTCCGACGGGGAAGATCGCGGTGCGGACGCCCATCAGCCGGCCACCGCTCGTTCGATCCGGTCGGCGTGCCCCGTTGCTTTCACGTTGTACCAGGCGCCGGTGACGACGCCGTCTTCGTCGAGAGCGATCGTGGACCGGATCAGGCCTTCGTACTCGCGGCCGTAGTTCTTCTTCAGGCCCCAGGCTCCGAACGCTCCGGCGATCGAGTGGTCGGGGTCTGAGATGAGCGGGAACGGCAAGTGATACTCCTCACGGAACCGGGCGAGCTCCTCCGGCCGGTCGGGGCTGATACCGACGATCGAGTAGCCGGCGGCTTCGAACGTCTCGTGTCGGTCGCGGAAGTCGCATGCTTCGGTCGTGCATCCGGGAGTGAACGCCTTCGGATAGAAGTAGATGAGGAGCTTCCGTCCGGCGAAGTCCTCGCCGGAGACGTCGTTTCCGGTGTGATCGACGCCGTGGAAACCCGGCGCCGCCTGTCCTGGTTCGAGTCGCATCAATTCCCCAATCGCTCGCCGTTCAGGCTACTCGGTGGCGCTGCGCAGGCGGAGTTGACCGCATGCCGCATCGATCTCCTGGCCCCTCGTCTCTCGCAGCGTCGCGTTCGCCCCGTTCGCGATCAGCGTCTCGACGAATCCGTGGATCCGCGAGTCCTCCGACGGCCGGTCGTCGCTGAGCGGCGTCGGGTTGAGCGCGATCACGTTGACGTGGGCACGGATCCGTTTCGCGATCGCCGCCAGCTTGCGTGCCTGCTCGTCGCTGTCGTTGGCTCCGTCGATGAGGGTCCACTCGATCGAGATGCGCCTCCCCTTGGCCTCGAAGTAGCGGCGGCTCGCCTCCAGCACCGACTCGAGGGGGTATCGGTCGTTGAGTGGGACGAGTCGGGAACGGGTTGCGTCGTCGGCGCCGTGGAGGCTCACCGCGAGGTAGACGGGCCAGGGCTCGCCGGCGAGACGTTCGATGCCGGGGACCACGCCCACGGTCGAGACGGTCACCGATCGTGCAGACATGCCGCTCACTTCGATGAGGCGCCTGAGCGATTCGCGCACCCGGTCGTAGTTGGCGAGCGGCTCACCCATGCCCATGTAGACGACGTTCGTGACCCGTTCCGGCGATCCGGGAATCGGGTAGCGGCGGAGGTATGCGTTCGCGTAGGCGACCTGCGCCACGATCTCGCCCGCTTCGAGGTGCCGTTCGAATCCGAACTGTCCGGTCGCGCAGAACGTGCACCCCATGGCGCAGCCGACCTGCGATGAGATGCACAGGGTGGTTCTCTTCCGGTACCCCATGAGCACGGCTTCGATGGCCGCACCGTCCGGGGTGCGGAAGAGCCACTTTCGGGTGCGCCCTTCGTCGGCGCTCTGGTCGATCTCGACGCTGAACGGCCACAGATCGTCACCGATCGACTCACGGATCGACGCCGGGAGGTTCGTCATCTCGTCGGCGGTCAGGACCGGATCGTGGTACAGCCAGGTCCGAAGCTGATCGGCCCGGAACGACGGCTCCCCGGGGAGGAGCGTCGCGAGATCTTCCGGCGCCACGAGATACGGCGACGGTTCGATCACGAGAGGGCTGCGGCCTGCTCCATCCAGGAGGTGGCGGTCGATTCGGAGACCCCTGCAGCTTCGGCGATCGTGGCCGGATCGGCCGATGCGAGTTCGGCGAACGAGGTCATGCCTGCGGCGGCGAGTCGGTCGGCGTAGACCGGACCGATCCCCTTCACGTCGGTGAGGTCGTCCTTCGTCGAAGCCCCGGCGTTACCGGTTCGGAATCGCGGCGGCGGGCCTTCGGGAATCTCGGGTGCGGGGAGGAGCTTGTCGCGCAGGGCCCACACGGCCGCACCCATACCGACGATGACACCACCAACACGGAGCAGGTTCTTGAGCGGCTGTTTCATGAGCCCATTGTACCGGCTCGCGTCAGGACCCGCAGCTTCCGTAGGTCGTGAGGCGACTCCACGGGGCCCACCAGTTGGATCCGCGACTCTCGTAGTAGTCGGCGAGCCACTTGCCTGCAGCGATGTTCGCCGCGCCGTTGAACGGACTGGCGACCTTGCCGCTCGAGTCGACGAAGCCTGCGCCCGCCGCCCGCGACGGCCAGTACTTGATGAGATGCTGCATCAAGCCGGATGCGCCGTAGGTCGAGTTGTAGGCCGTGGGGTCACCGCGAGATTCTCGTTTGATGATGCCGAGGACGCAGTCGACCTGGTCGGCCCTCCAGTACTTCGCGACGGTCGAACGCCAGTTCTCGACGTTCCGGATCCCCCCCGAGTCGGCCGGCCACTGCGACGAGTACTTGCCCGTCGACGCGGCGGTCGTCGTGGTCGTCGGCTTCGTGGTGGTTGTGGTCGTCGGGGTCGACCCCTTGGTCGTGGTGGTCGCCGGAGCCTTCGTGGTGGTGGTCGTCGTAGGTGCGTCGTAGTACACGACGATCCGCACCGTCGTTTCGTTTCCCGCCGCATCGCGAGCGGTGAATGCGGCGCCGTTGGCCCCGGGGGCGAGAACGAGGTTGATCGCCCAGTTGCCGTTGTCTACTTCGGCTTCGAACGGCCCGGAGAACACTTCGGCGCCCTGTTCGGTGACACCGGTGAACTCCACGATCCGGCTCTTGACGGTGGCGCCGTTCTTCGGGGAGATGACCTGCAGGGCGGGGGGAGTCGTGTCGGCCTTCGGCGCCGGCGGCGGCGGTGCAGCGGTCGTCGCGGGCTCCTCGGCGGTCGCGGTCACGGACGCTACTGCGGGCGCGGCTTCGTCGTCCGGGGCTGCGGTCGTGGAGGTCGTCGCGGTCGTATCGGGCGCTGCGGTCGTTCCGGGCTGCGCTCCGGATTCGGGTGCCGGCTCTGCGACGGCGATCGTCGTAGAGGTTGCGAGGTCGGCGTCGCGAACGGGGGCGACGGCGAGAGCAAGAACTGCGGAAGCGACCCGGCCGGAGATCGCGAGGTCCAGATCGAGCGTTTCGACGTCGGGGGCTTGCGTCGTCTCGGTCTCACCCGGGGTGAACGCGGCGAGCCCGACCGTCGCGATCAGTGCGATGATCAGGAAGCCTGCGAGAACGAGTGGGATGCGAGATCGCACGGGGCTGATGCTCTACCTTCCGAATCGGTTCGGCGACGCCGTCACTCGATCATCGGCCCCCCCAGCCGGAACGGTGACAGCGCGCACCGTGTTCTGATCCATCAGGCTATCGGAGGGTTCGGGATAGGGCAAGCCGCCGACTGGGAGAAATTGGCTGTACCGGTCGGCGGGTCGAGCGTGCCGTTCCCGCGCGCTCGACATTCCGGCGCGGCGCATAACATCCGCACCATGATCCTTCGTTCGCTCCTGGTTGCCGCGCTGCTCGTCCTGGGAGCAGCGGCTCCCGCAGTTGCCCAGGACGAAGGCTTGTGCGCGCAGCGGTTCCCCGAAGTCGAGTGGGTGCGTCTCGACACCCGCATCCCCGGGTACGCGACGGGCGTCCCGGAAGGCCACGCCGCCCGGTACGCGGGGGAGATCAACGGATCCGTCGATCGGATCATCGACCACTACGGCCCGTTCGATGCCACCGTGTGCTTGTTCGATCCCGATTCCGGGTTCGACACGTCGAGATTCGTGTCGGGGAGCAAGCGACTCCACGCGCTCGTCCTGCAGGATGACGCGATGCTGGTTCTCTCGACCGAGAACATCGGCCTCACCGGATCGGCGGCCGCGTTCGGCCTCGCTCACATGGCGATCTGGCAGTACAGCGGTGGCGTGGGCTTCCCCGAACCCCAGGCCTCGACGATCGCGCAGTACTTCCGTTCGGAGGTTCGCGACCGGGCCATCTACGACCATGCCGAGGCGAAGGCTTCGAACTTCTTCGGGCCGCAAGTCGTCACGCCGTGGAGCTCCGGCACGCAGTCGAACCCGATGGCGTGGGACCCGGGGGTCGGTCACTCGGCGTTCGGCGGTGGCAAAGGGCCGGCCTCGGATGCCGCATCGGCCGCGTCGACGCACATGGCGGACCTCGTGCGGTTCGGTATGGACGAGGTCGGTGAGGAGATCTTCACGAATCCCGATCCGGTTATGTGGACGGATCTCGAAAGCCGGTGGCGTAACGCCCTGACGGTGGAGCTGATGGGAACCGATCAACCCACGACGGGCTGGCGGTCCGGGCTCGCGATCGCGGTCGGAATCGTGTTGGGCGCCACGATCGCCGTCGCTCTCGGATTCATCTCGAAACGGCGGGGACGGAGACGCCCCGAGACGCCGGACCCGATCCCCGGGTTCTTCGACGAGACCGCCGGCGCAGCCGACTGATCAGCCGGAGGACAGTGCGGCCGCCGTCGAGACGCGGGGATCCGCCGCCCCGGTCACCGTCTCACCGACCGTGATGCTCGACACGGGCCCCCACCCCGGCTCCCACTCTCGCGCGGGGGCGAGCGTGTATCCCCTCTCGTCGAGACCGCGGATCGTCGACACCGCGTAGCGAGGCTCGTACCGGATGAGCGGCAGACCCGCCGACGCCGGAGCGTCGATCGACCATCGGGGTCGATCCTGGGCGTCCTCCGGTGAGGATCCGGCCCAGAGCTGATCGGCCGCCACCTGGGCGAGCAGCAGCGGCTGCTGATCACCGCCGCGGGTTCCGAGCACGAGGCGTGCCCGGCCTCCATCGGTCCAGAGGGTCGGCGCGAGCGTGTGGAGCGGCCGCCGCCCCGCCACGAGCTCGTTCGGATGGCCGGGCCGGAGCTCGAAGCCGGCTCCCCGGTTGTGGAGCCAGACGCCGGTGGCGCCTGCCGAGATGCCGCTTCCGATGCCCCAGAAGTTGGACTGGATGAACGAGACGACCATCCCGTCGTGGTCCCTCGTCGTGAGATAGGCGGTGCCGCCCGGAGCGGGTGCGGGTGCCGGCCACACGCGCGGGTGGTCCGGGTCGATCATGGCCGCCCGCTCTTCGAGACGATGCTCGTCGAGAAGCTCTGCTGCGGAGAAGGGTGCCGTGGACGGATCGGTCGTCGTGTCGGCTCGCTCCCAGGCGACCGAGCGATACGCCTCGATGAGGAGGTGTTGGAACGACGGGTCGTCGGGGTGACGGGGACCGTCGAGCATCTCGAAGATCCTCAACGCGGCGAGGGTGATCCACCCCTGGCTGTTCGGGGGCACCGTCCATGCGGTGAGTCCGAAGATCTCGGTGGACGCCGGGGCGACCCACTCGGCCTGGACCCGTTCGAGATCGCTCCTGGTGACATTCCCCCCGGTGGCTTCGATGATGCCGTCACCGACCGGGCCGAGATAGAACGCGTCGCGGCCGTCGGACGCGATCGATCGAAGCGTCTCAGCGAGGGCCGGACGGCGGAGGATGGCGCCCGGCGCGGGCGGTCGACCGTCGGGGTAGAGGGGAGCGGCGGAGGGTTGGGCTCCGATCAGCTCTTCGAGACGGTTGAGCGAGGCTGAGAGCTCGATCGACGTCGGGAACCCGGCCCGGGCCGTCTCGATCGCGGCTGCGAGATCATCTGCGAGCGTGAGGTTCGAGAACCGATCGACGAGCGCTTCCCACCCGTCGACGCAACCGGGGACGGTGATCGACCATCGGCTTCGCATGGGGATCGATCGGAGTCCCTGTTCGCGGAGCGCAGCGGCCGATGCGCGAGATCCGGCACGGCCGGAAGCGTTCAAGACGGTCGGGGCGTCGTCTCCCGGTCGGTGGACGATGGCGAAGAGGTCGCCTCCCGGACCGCACGTGTCCGGGGCAACGACCGAGAGCATCGCGTCGGCGGCGATCGCGGCATCGACCGCGTTGCCACCGCGCTCGATGACGTCGAGACCGGCGCTGGAGGCCAGATGGTGGGGGCTGACGACGACCGCGGAGGTGTTGGAGAGCGGACCGGTCGACAGCGGTGCGGCGGGATCGCGCCGCGGCTCCGTCATGCCTTGATGCGTTCCATGCGCCGGTTGAGAGCGTCCAAGACGGCTTTGACGGTCGCCTCGGCGTCGTCACCGGACGAGAGCGTCGATCCGACGGTGAGATGCTCCCCGCCGTCTTCGCCGGCGCTGATGACGATCGCAACGATGACCCGGCGTGATCCCACGATGGTCGTGTTTACCGCGTCGAGTGCGAGCGGCGGCGTCCCCTCGAAGGTGCGCTCGACGGCGTCGATCGTTGCTTCCCCGATGAGGCGGAGACGGGTCGATGCGACGGCCGGGCCCGAAGCGGTTCCGGTGCGGTCCTCGTCGTCGAATCGCAGGGTGACTTTGAGGGTGGTCCGCGTGCCGTTCGGCTCTTCGCGGACGCCGACGAGCGCCGGCCTGCTCGTCGCGGCGCCGGCGAGATCGGTCGGGCTGATCTGTACGACTGAGATGACGCGGCGATCGATCGATGCTCCGAACCGGGCCATCGCGAGGGACTGCACGTCACGGACGACTTGCTTCGCCGGCTTGCCCGGGGAGGCGATGACATGGACCTCGGAGACACGCGGTCCGTCGGTGACGACGCGGGCGGCATCGACCGAATCGAGGTGGGTGATGGACTCTTCGAGTTCTCGATGATTGAACGCCATGGGTCAGAAGGGTAGCCGGTGGGTGAAGCGCCGCGGTGCCTTGGCATCGGGAAACGCTTGTCACGGAGCGCCGTAGCCTTTAGCGTGGTCCCACACGCCGCAGCGATGCGGCGAGTGCCCTTGGGCGGGCCAGTCGTTTGTATGTGCCGAGAGGCACTGTTCTCCGGTGGGGCCGGGCGAGCACCTAGACAGTTCAAGGTTCCGGTGATCCGAGAGGATCGTCGGGATTGGGTAGGGGTACCCGGGTTCAGAAACAACCTCAGCGAAGCGGAACTACGTACCGTGAGCGGCGTCTATGTCGTGATCGAGTGCACTCCTCGGAGAGGTTCGTGAAGAACAAGTTGGTCAGACTCGGATTGACGATCGCGAGCCTCGCCTCAGCCCTGGTGGCCGGCGTGGCAAACCTGAAGGTCGGTTAGTCGAACACTCCCGGGTTACCCCTCCCCAAGTTCTCACTTGGGAGACGACATGTCCCGGGCCGCGGTCCAGCGACAACAGAAGACGAAGATTCGATTGGCCGTTGGATTCGGCGCGCTCGGTGCGCTGATTCTCGCTGCCCTCGTCGCGACGCCGTGGCAGACATTTCCGGATCTGCGGCTCTGGATCCCGTTCGCTGCCGCATTTGTGTACTTTGAACTGCACGCCGTGGAGGTGAACGATCGGCTGTTCGCCAGCCCTTCGATCATGGTGCTGCTGACGGCGGCCGTGGTATTCGGACCCGGATCGGCGGTGATCGGTGCTGCCGCGATGGCTGCTGTAGGACTTCTCGCTCCAGAGGACATTGTGGAGCGAAGATGGTTCCAACCAATTGTCAACTTCGGTCAGCAAGTTGCGTCAGCAACCGCAGCTGCTCTGGTTCTGTCGCTCGTCGTCGGCGTGGGGTTGAGCGAAGGAGCATCTGCCATCGATGCAGGACTGTGGCGTATCGCTCTTGGTTCGGCGCTGGCATCGATCACCTACGGGCTCGTCAACTACCGGATGGTGCTGTTCATCGTCGGCCGCGTCTACGGGCGGCTCGAGGTGCGCCCCTGGTCGCACATCGGGGCGATCCTCCTGCCGATGACCGGCATGGGGTTCCTCGGAGGAATGCTCGGCGCCACCTACCTCGAGATCGGCACGGCCGCCCTTCCGCTGACTGCCGTCGTCTTCTTCGTCGGGTACATGGCCTTCGAGTCGTACGCACGGCTGCGGGAGGCCCAGGAATCCACCATCCGCGGGTTCATCAAGGCGCTCGAAGCCAAGGATCTCTACACCCGCGGTCACACGGAGCGGGTGGCCAGGTTCTCCGAGATGATCGGCAAGCAGATGGGGTTCGACGGGACCCAACTCGAGCGTCTCCGGTGGGCGGCGCTGATCCACGACGTCGGCAAGCTCGCCGTGCCCCGCGACCTCATCCGCAAGCGCGCCCGCCTCACGGATGAGGAGTACGAGGTCATGCAGTTGCACGTTCACTACGTCGAAGATCTGCTCGAGGACGTCGACTTCCTCCGCCCGATGGTGAAGATCGCCTCCAACCATCACGCTCACTACGACGGCAACGGCTACCACGGCACCGGACACGAACACGGCGAGGCACCGTGCAAGGAGGCATGCATCCTCGCGGTGGCCGACACGTTCGACGCGATCACGTCGACCCGCTCGTACCGGGTGGCGCTGACCCAGCCGTACGCATACGCCGAGCTCCGCCGGCACGCCGGTACGCAGTTCGATCCGGAAGTGGTCGAGGCGTTCATCGCCGGGATGGAGAGCTCAGGCCACCGCTACGGGTCGAGCGTCGAACTGACCGAGGAAGAGGCGCGCCACATCGCCGAGGAAGGCCTCGACCAGATCCGCCACGCCGACCAGGTCCACGGCCGGAACTTCCCGCTCGCCCCCACGAGCAAGGAGACGCCCGATGGCTGAGACACGCCTCCACCGGCTCTCCATCGGACTCCTCGCCGTCATCGCCGTGCTCGCGGCCGGATCCCTGTTCCTCGTGGTTCGAACCGGCGGGCAGTGGGCGCTCGTGCTGCTGTGGGCGGCCGTCATCGCTGCGACGCACTCGTTGTCGGTTCCGACTCCGTCGGGGAAGCGGATCAACCTCGCCATCGGCCCGGCCGTAGCGGCCGTTCTCCTCCTGCCCGACGTCCTCGCCGTCACAGCGGCCGTGGCGCTCGGGCTCGTCGGCGGATGGATCGTTCTCCGGTGGCGTTCGAAGACCGATCGGGACGCAGACTCGGACTACGTCGCGGAGTCGATCTCGATGATCGCGTTCGGACTCGTCGCATCGACCATGCTGGGCGGGATCGCCGGCTCGACGATCCCGTTCGCCTGGCAGCAGCTCCTCTCCGTGACGGCGGGAGGGGTCGTGTGGTTCATCCTCCGCGCTCTCGTATCGGCGTGGGTCGGGACCGAGCGGGAGGACCTCGCATCCCGCTACCTGTGGCTTCTTGCGCTCGAGGACTGGACCGTCGCACTCGCCATCTTCACCGGTGGGGCCCTGTTCGGAATGACGTGGCTCGTCATGGGGCTGTGGGCGTTCCCCGTCGCGATCCTCCCGTACGCGTTCAGCCACCTTGCCTTCGTCCGCTACAGCTCAACTCGCGTCACTTACGGGCAGATGATCCGTGCACTGGCCCAGATCCCCGAGGTCGCGGATCTGGCGCCACGCGGTCACTCGGCTCGCACCGCGGATCTTGCGGTGGCGGTGGCGAGGGAGATCGGTCTTCACCCGGTCGAGGTCACAGACCTCGAATACGCCGCTCTGATGCACGACGTCGGACGGATCACGCTCACGGAGCCGGCGATTCTCAAGGCCGGGTACACGGACGAGGACATCGCCCGTTGGGGCGCGCAGATCATCGCAGAAGCGCCGTATCTCCAGGAAGTCTCCGAGTACGTCAGGGTGCAGCACAGCCCCTACCGGCGGCCGGGCGAGGCGAAGGACCCCGACGTTCCGATGATCTCGAAGATCATCAAGGTCGCCAGCGCCTACGACCAGGCGGTTCACGAGATGCAGATGTCGCCGCTCGAGAGTCTGGAACGCATCCATCGCGGCTCCGCGTACGACTTCGACCCGGATGTGTCGTCGTCCTTGCGACGGGTATTGGTCCAGCGCGGCGTCGTCGCCGCCTGAAAGCTTCGCCTCTTGGTTCAGCGGTCTGCAGCCGATCCGGGGATGCCCTGGACTCCGTGGGCGAAGAGACGGACCGGCCGGCGGATCTGATCTTCGAGGAACACGCCGACGCCGATCGCGAGGAACACGTCGCCGAGCGACATCACGTTCTTCGGCAAGGGGATCACGTCTGCGAGGAACGCGAGCCGCGTCGCGTCGTCGAGGATGACGTACTTCGCTCCGAGGACCATGTCGCTCGCGCCGCCGGCGATCTCGACGGCTTGGAGCATCACCGGCATGCCGGTGTTGAGCGCGATGACCGTGAAGTTCATGAGGATGCCGATCCCCGCCATCCACAGCCCCGCCTTCTTCCGATTCAGCCAGACGAAGATCAGCAGCGGCACATAGGCGGAGAGGATGAGCGCCACGGCGAGATCGTGTTTCTCGGCGGGGAGGAACGCGCTTCCGAACTGGAGTCCGAAGCCGAGGAACAGGAGCCACCAGGCCCGCACCCGGATCTCGGTCAGGTTCGAGAGTTTCCCTCCGCGGGCGAGTCCCACGACGATCGCAATCACGAGAACGAGCAGCATCCAGAGCACGTTCACAACGGTAGCGGCCGCATCGGCATGTGACGTGCGCGATCGCGGCGGGGAGCGCCGGGCCGATCCGTCGATCACGGGGATCCGTTCACCTGGTAGTTTCTGCCCATGATTCGCTACGAGACTCACGGGGTTCGAGCAACCGTCACGATCGACGATCCGGACCGTCGAAACGCGCTCACGAACGACGCGATGGCAGAGATGGATCGAGCGCTCGTCGAGGCGTGCAGCGACCCCGACGTGCGGGTGATCGTGATCACCGGTGCCGGCGATCGCGTCTTCTCCGCAGGTGGAGACCTCTCGGGCGGGTTCGTCGACGCTCCACTCGCCGGTCACGGTGAGCGCGGCGCCCTCGCCGACCTGATCCGCCGGATGCGGAGATGCCCGAAGCCGGTCGTCGCACGGGTCAACGGTCACGCGCTGGGCGGCGGCCTCGGTGTCGTCGCCGGGTGCGACATGGCGATCGCCTCGCGGCACGCCGTGTTCGGAACGCCCGAGATCGCCGTCGGCCTCTGGCCGATGATGATCACCGCCGTTCTCCGCCCCCTCGTTCCGCGGCGGCCGCTACTGGAGATGATGATGCTCGGCCGACGATTCGGAGCGGGCGAGGCGACCGACCTGGGGATCATCAACCGCGTCGTGGAGCAGGAAGAACTCGACGCTGCGATCGACGAGGTCGTCGCGTCGCTGGCGTCGCAGAGCCCGGCGGCGCTGGGTCTGGGGAAGGCGGCGTTCTACGCGGTCGAGGACATGGATCTCGATACGGCGCTCGACCATCTCCACGTCGGTCTGACCGCGATCTCGACGACGGAAGACGCCGCGGAGGGTGTGAAAGCGTTCCTGGAGAAGCGGGACCCGAACTGGCGCGGGCGCTGACTCAGGAGACTACGAGAACCAGCGGTCGAGCATCGCGTCGATGTCGGCCTGGGTGACGGCTCCGAACACCCGATCGAGGATGACGCCGTCCGCCGAGATGATGTACGACGCCGGAAGCCCAACGATGTCGTACTCGTAGGCGACGTCACCTCTCTCGTCGAACCCGATCGTGTATCCGATGTCGATCGACGTGGCGAAACCGACGGAGTCCTTGGGATCGTCGTTCACGGCGACGCCGACGAACTTGACGTCCTCGTGCGACTTCGATGCGGCGTTGATGTCCGGCATCTCGGCCCGGCACGGCGGGCACCACGACGCCCAGAAGTTGAGGAAGACCGGCCGCCCGTCGTGCTCGAGATGGTCCGACAGGGTGAAGCCGGTGCCGTCGAGCGTCATCACCGTGAAATCGGCCGCCGTGTCCCCATCCGCAGGGGTCGCCTCCGCTCCCGGGACGTTGTCCAGGTCCGCAGGAGACGATGAGGCATCGGAGCTCGAACAGGCCGCTGCGACCAGGGCGACGACGGCGACGAGAGCGATCAGAGCGATGCGGAAACGGTGCGAAGTGGCCGAAGTGATCATCGTCGAACGATACCTGCGGCGTACCGATATCGACCGCTTCGCGGGGCCGCCCGCTCCACCCGCCGTGCGCTCCGGAATCGTCACCGCGGTGCCCCGATATCATGGCCGTGTTTCGAGAGCACCACGACCGCAAGACGTCTGCGAGGCCGCACCATGACCGACACCCACGATCCGTTCGGAGCACGCCGCACGATCACCACCCCGCTCGGCGAGCGCGTGATCTACCGACTCGACGCACTCGACGGCATGGGCGACATCGAGAACCTCCCGTACTCGATCAAAGTCCTGCTCGAATCGGCGCTGCGCAACCACGACGGGCGGGTCGTCACCGACGCCGACGTCGTCGCCGTGGCCGGCTACGACGCCAGGAACGTTGGAGAGGCCGAGATCGCATACAAGCCGGCGCGCGTGGTCCTCCAGGACTTCACCGGCGTGCCGGCCGTCGTGGACCTGGCCGCCATGCGGTCGGCCGTTGTGCGCATGACCGGGGACGCATCGACGGCGAGCAAGGTCAACCCGCAGGTGCCGGCGGACCTCGTCATCGACCACTCCGTGCAGGTGGATGCGTTCAACTCCCCGAACGCGCTGCAGATCAACTCGGAGAAGGAGTTCCAGCGCAACGCCGAGCGATACGAGTTCCTCAAGTGGGGCCGGTCGGCGTTCGACTCGTTCAGCGTCGTGCCCCCCGCCACCGGGATCGTCCACCAGGTCAACCTCGAGTACCTCGCCAAGGTTGTCTGGGACAGCGACGGGACCCTCTATCCGGATTCTCTCGTGGGAACCGATTCGCACACCACGATGATCAACGGTCTCGGCGTCGTCGGCTGGGGCGTCGGCGGGATCGAGGCCGAGGCCGTCATGGTGGGACAGCCGATCTACATGCTCATCCCCGAGGTCGTCGGGTTCCGCCTCACCGGGGAACTGCCCGAGGGAGCGACCGCCACGGACCTCGTGCTGCGCATTACGCAGATGCTTCGCGAGCACGGCGTGGTCGGCAAGTTCGTCGAATACCACGGATCCGCCCTGGCGAACATGACGGTGGCGAACCGGGCCACGATCGCCAACATGGCGCCCGAGTACGGGGCGACGGTCGGGTTCTTCCCCGTCGACGAGCAGACGCTCGACTACCTGAGGCTCTCCGGCCGCGACGAGGCGCTGATCGCCACCGTCGAGCAGTACTACAAGGAACAGGGCCTCTGGCACGACGAGGACCGCCCGATCGTGTACAGCTCCGAGATCGAACTCGATCTCGGGACCATCGTGCCGGCCCTCGCCGGTCCGAAGCGTCCCCAGGATCGGATCACGCTCGACGCGATGAAGCGTCAATGGCACACCGATCTCGAAACGAGCCTGCGGCCCGACGGCTCGGTCGCCGGAACGACCGCCACCGTCACGTCCGAAGGCGAGACGTTCGACCTCGGCGACGGCGACGTCGTCATCGCAGCGATCACCTCGTGCACGAACACGTCGAACCCGGACGTGATGATCGCCGCGGGGCTCGTCGCCAGGAACGCCAACGAGCGCGGGCTCAAGCGCAAGCCCTGGGTGAAGACCTCCCTCGCCCCCGGATCAAAGGTCGTGACCGACTACTTGACGAAGTCCGGCCTGCTCCACGATCTCGAAGCAGTCGGATTCTGGACGGTCGGGTACGGATGCACGACCTGCATCGGGAACTCCGGGCCGCTCCCGGATCCGATCGCCGCAGGGATCGAGGAAGCCAACCTCGTCGCCACGTCGGTCCTGTCGGGGAACCGCAACTTCGAGGGCCGGATCAGCCCCCACGTTCGCGCCAACTACCTCGCGTCGCCGCCGCTCGTCGTCGCCTACGCGATCGCAGGGACGGTCGACATCGACCTGACGACGGAGCCGCTCGCGGTCGACCGGAACGGCGACGACGTCTACCTCCGTGATCTCTGGCCCTCGACGAGAGAGGTCCTCGAAGTCGTCGCGAGCTCCGTCGACGCGGACGAGTTCCGCAAGGAGTACGGGGCGGTGTACGACGGATCGGCCGAGTGGCAGGCCATCGAATCGGAGACGGGGGCGCTCTACGAGTGGGACCCGGACTCGACCTACGTGCAGGAACCCCCGTTCTTCATGGATCTCGGGCCGGACCCGAAGCCGCTGAAGCGGATCGAAGGTGCGCGAGTGCTGCTGAAGCTCGGAGATTCGGTCACGACCGACCACATCAGCCCGGCCGGGGCGATCGGCGTCGACACGCCCGCAGGTCGCTATCTGCTGTCCAAGGGCGTCGAGCCGGCCATGTTCAACAGCTATGGGTCACGGCGCGGGAACGACCGGGTCATGACCCGGGGGACGTTCGCGAACGTGCGTGTGCGCAATCAGATCGCTCCCGGGACGGAGGGCGGCTGGACGTACGAATTCCTCGACGGCGAGGTCAAGTCGGTGTACGACGCCTCCATGCACTATCAGGCCGAGGGCGTGCCGCTGGTCGTGCTCGCCGGCAAGGACTACGGGATGGGGTCCTCCCGCGACTGGGCGGCGAAGGGGACGTTCCTTCTCGGCGTCAAAGCCGTCATCGCGGAGAGCTACGAACGGATCCACCGCTCCAACCTCGTCATGATGGGCGTGCTGCCCCTCACCTTCGCCGAAGGGGAGACCGCCGAGACGCTCGGTCTCGACGGGACCGAGGTGTTCACCGTCGACGTCGACGACAACCTGACGCCCCGTGCACCGGTGAAGGTCACGGCGGCGCGAGCCGACGGCACCGTGACGGACTTCACGACGACGGCCAGGTGCGACACCCCGATCGAGGTGGAGTACCTTCGCCACGGCGGGATCCTCCACATGGTGATCCGGGCGATGGCGGCGGGGGAGTAGGTAGTAGAAAGTAGAAAGTAGAAAGTAGAAAGTAGAAAGATGGGTGCGCCGGCCTTAAGCCGGACGGATCTCCCTCTTCGTTCTTTCTACTTTCTACTTTCTACCTTCTACTCATTGGCAGCCAGGACGCGTAGCGCGTTCTCTCCGAGGATCTTCCGGATCTCGGGTTCCTCCCATCCGCGCTCGAGCAACTCGGCCGTGATCGCCGGGTAGGTGGAGGCGTCCTCGAGTCCGGTCGGCAGGACGTCGATGCCGTCGAAGTCGGATCCGATGCCGACGTGGTCGACGCCGGCCACCGCCCGGACGTAGTCGATGTGATCGACGACGTCCGCCACGGTGACCTCCGGGTAGGGGTCCTGCTCGCGCAAGCGGGTCAACTCCGCCTGAACGGCCGTTTCGTCGCCCAGACGAGCCATCAGATCACGGGCGACGGCGAACATGTCGATGGCCATCCCGGCCGCATCAGCGTGGACGAACGGCGGGTAGAAGTTGACCATCACGACACCGTCGTTGTCTCGCACCATCTCGAGCACGTCGTCCGGAACGTTGCGGGGATGCGGGGCGAGAGCGAAGGCGCTCGAATGCGACGCCATCAGCGGGCGGTCGCTCACGGAGAGCGCGTGGCGCATCGTGTCGGCCGAGACGTGGGAGATGTCGACGATCATCCCGATCCGGTTCATCTCCCGGACGACGTCTTCGCCGAACGCGGTGAGTCCACCGTGCCTGGCTTCGTCGGTCGCCGAGTCCGCCCAGTCGATCGTGTCCCCGTGCGTGAGGGTCATGTAGCGGACGCCGAGTCGCCGCAGCGTCCGGAGCGCCGCCAGCGAGTTCTCGATCGAGTGGCCGCCCTCCGCCCCCATGAGCGACGCGGTTGCGCCTCTCGATCGTGCCGCTGCGACGTCGGCGGCCGAGTCGGCGGCTGCCAGTCGATCGCATCGGTCGATCATTCGTCCGACGAGGTCCACCTGCTCGATCGTCGTCAGAAACGGTGACGGGTCCCAGGCCGGCACGAAGACCGCCCAGAATTGCGCACCGACGCCGCCGGCCGCCAGCCGGGGCACGTCCGTGTGATAACCGTCGAGATGTCCGCACGGGTCGGCGACGTCCAGATCCGATCCGGCGCGAACGCGCAACTCCCACGGCAGGTCGTTGTGGCCGTCGACGACGGGGAGGTCGGCGTGGATCGCCCGTGCTCTCTCGCTGAATTCAGTCATGTTCCATCCATGGTTCGATCGTGACGCCGAGACCGTCGGCGATCCGGTTCGCATAGGCGTAGTAGGCGATGACCTCCACGATATCGAGCACGTCGCGATCCGAGAAGCCGAGCGACCGGAGCGCCCCGACGTGCTCCTCGCTCATCGCTCCCGGAGTCCGGGTCAGCCGTTCCGCGAACTCGAGCATGCCGAGTCGCCGGTCGTCGAGCCCCGCCGTCCTCCAGTCGTGTCCGATGCGGGCGAGGAGATCGTCGTCGTGGAGGAGACGGCGCAGACCGCGCCGGTGATGGAACAGTCAATAGTGGCACTCGTTGATGTCGCTGACGACGAACGCGATCAGCTCCCGGTCGACCTTCCGCAACGTTCCGGTGCCGCGCATCGCCGAGCGATAGACGGCATCGTGGGCGGCGAGGGCGCGGGGGTTGAGCGAGTGGATGGACATGACGTGGTCGACCCTGCCGGTCGCCGGATCCATCACGCGATCGCGAAGCGATCCGAGTTCCCCGTCCCAGGATTCGTCGTCGATGACCTCGATCCAGCTCACGACGTCACGTTACCCAGAGCGCGGCCGATCCCGGAGTGTCTCAGATCTGTGTCACGCAGTCGCCGTCTTCGTTGCTGTGCGGGTTGACGACGGCGACGGGGATGTGGTCGGTGCCCTCGAGGAGGCCGGAGATGAGACCCTGGTCGATCTGGCACACGATCTCGGGGTGGTTCTTCGCAGATTCGCCGAACGGGCAGAAGCGGGTCACGAGCTCATGGTCGCTCGGGCGTGCCTCGACCTCGAAGCCGACGCCCATCAACGCACGCGCGACGGCGATGGCGGCCGAGTCGTACCCGGTCTCGTCCGGGAACCCGATGTCGGCGGCGAGCTCACGGCCGAACTCCCTGCCGATCTCCCGGGCGGTCTCCGCGGCCGAATCCGGTGCGATCCGCTCGATGACGCGCAGGAGGAGCTCGGCGAGCAGGTCGTAGCGGCGGGCGGGGAACTGCACGGACACGTTCTTGCGGGTCGGCTCGTAGTGTTTGGCCGGACGTCCGGCGCCGGGACCGGTTCGTCCGGACGGCCGTCTCCGCGTGACCTGGAGGTAGCCGTCGGCGACCAGGCGATCGAGGTGATGGCGGGCCACGTTCGCATGGATGTCGAACAGGTCGGCGATCTGGGAGGCCGTGACCGGCTCGAGGGACTCGCGCACGGCGACGTAGATGCCGCGCCGTGTCGTGTCGCCGAGGGTGGAGGCGAGGTCCGCGATTTCCCTGTCGAAGGCTTCGATGTCCATGCACGTCCCGGGTTGAATCTGGAGAACCGACCCTCACTATAGTTTCTATTCACTATCTGGATAGGAGTTGTCTGTGGTGGATATCGACGCCCTTCGGGCCGCCATCGGTGCGGTGCAGGATCCCGAGCTTCATCGCGGGATCGAAGAACTGGGAATGCTACGGGACGTGACCATCGCCCCCGACGGGAGCGTGCACGTGCAGGTGGCGTTGACCGTGCCGGGATGCCCGTTGAAGGACACGATCCGCAACGACATCACGGAAGCCGCGAGGAGCGTCGAGGGCGTTGCCGTCGTCGTCGTCGACTTCACGTCGATGACCGACGCCGAACGCACCGGGGTCGTCGAGAAGGTCCGTGACTCCAACATCCGCGAGATCACGATCGGCCGGGCGGGGTCCAAGACCCGGGTCATCGGGATCTCATCGGGGAAGGGCGGCGTCGGCAAGTCGTCGGTGACGGCGAACCTCGGCGTGGCACTCGCCGCACGCGGCCACAGGGTGGGGATCATCGACGCCGACGTGTGGGGTTTCTCGATCCCGAAGATGCTCGGCGTCGATCGTCAGCCCGTCGTCCTCGACGATGTGATGCTCCCTCCGGAGGTGTACGGCGTCGGCGTCATGTCGATGGACTTCTTCATCGCTCCCGACCAGGCCGTCATCTGGCGCGGACCGATGCTCCACAAGGCCCTCGAGCAGTTCCTCGTGGACGTCCTGTGGGACGACCCGGATTTCCTGCTGATCGACATGCCGCCGGGGACCGGTGACGTGGCGATCTCCCTCAGCCAGTTCCTGCCCCGGTCGGAGACGATCGTGGTCACGACGCCGCAGTCGACGGCCGAACGCGTCGCCGTCAAAGCCGGCCTGATGGCGGAGAAGGTCAACCAGGACATCCTCGGCGTCGTCGAGAACATGTCGTGGTTCACCGGAGACGACGGCAAGCGGTACACCATCTTCGGAGAGGGTGGGGGAGAGGCGCTCGCCGGGACCCTCGGCACCGACCTCCTCGTTCAGATCCCGCTCGTTCCCGCCATACGCGAAGGCGCCGATCGGGGGCTGCCTGCCGTCGCCGTCGAACCGGACGGCGAGGCCGTGGCGGCATTCAACCGGCTGGCCGAGGAGATCGAGAAGCGCAAGCCTGCGGCGCGCAGCCATCCGGAGCTCGTCATCAACAACGAATGAGCCACAGCGGCCGTTACGATCGGGTCACAGCCAGGAGAGGGTGAATTGAGCGATACGATCAGAGAGACCACGAAAGTTCGTTTCGGGATGACGGCAACGCGCGAACTCGAGATCGAAGTCGAGCCCGGGCACAACATCGCCGTCGAGTTCGAAGAGGCATCCCGCAACGGCGAGGAACTGTTCTGGGTCACCGACGTGAGCGGTCACCGTCACGGAATCATCGTCGAGAAGGTGGCGTTCATCGAGATCGAGTCCGCCCGTCGACGGGGCGTGGGATTCTCCGGAGACTCCTGAAGCCGGACGCGAATCGGACCCGGTGCGGTTACCGGGTCCGAAGGTCGAACGCTCGAGGAGCGTCAGCTGGCGGCTTGGCGCCTTCTGCGACGCTCGGCCAGCCACCGCTTGCGAAGCCGTCGGCGGTCGTCCTCGGGGTATCCGCCCCAGACACCGGCCTCCTGGTTGGTCTCCAGCGCATACTGGAGACACTCTTCCTGCATGGCGCAGGTGGAACAGATGGCGACCGACTGACGAATCTTGTCGGTTGCGAGACCGGTCGTTCCGATGGGGAAGAACAGGTCGGGGTCGGAGTCGCGACAGGCGGCCAGCTCGCGCCAGTCGGTGACAGTTAGCACAGTGGTATCTCCTCGAAACGCTTCCAGGTACGGCTTCGTGAATGTGAATGTTTTCACAAAGATCCCCGTTTGTCAACCGGTTCCGGCCGGTTTCGAGACAAATTGTATTGCCATGACCTGGAAGGTTGCAAACGGTTGCCGCCGATGAGCCCTCCGGGTCGGTAGCCTGACCGGAAGTCGACCGAAGTTGGAGCGAATGACGATCCGAGAACAGCTCGCAGCAGAGCAGAAGACGGCCATGAAGAGCGGCGATCGAGCCACACTCAACGTGATCCGTCAGATCCAGTCCGAGGTCTCCGTGGCGAAAGCGGCGC
The DNA here is from genome assembly GCA_029939995.1 of Acidimicrobiia bacterium. Classification (GTDB taxonomy): domain Bacteria; phylum Actinomycetota; class Acidimicrobiia; order Spongiisociales; family UBA5794; genus JAHEEL01. Next base: position 35,652 of record JAOZRW010000017.1, read on the forward strand.
CGGGTTTCACAGGTGAGATCGACGACGATCTCTACCTGTCGACGATCGCCACATACGTGAAACGCATGACCAAGGCACGCGACGAATACGCCGGGCTGGGGGATCGCGGTCGTGAACAGGCCGAGAAGCTGACGTTCGAGATTGAGTACCTCTCGCAGTACCTGCCGGCGAAGCTCGATGAGGACGCCACGCGTGCCCTCGTCGATCAGACCATCGCCGAGCTCGGTGTAGACGACCCGAAGATGAAAGGCCGCGTGATCGGTGCGGTGATGAAGACCGGCAAAGAGCTCGACGGACAGCTAGTAGCCCGTCTCGTGAACGAAGCCCTGGCGGAGTAGAAAGTAGAAAGTAGAAAGTAGAAAGTAGAAAGTAGAAAGTAGAAAGTAGAAAGAGAGCAGAAGGTAGAAAGAGAGTAGAAAGTACGGGTCTTTCTACTCTCTACTTTCTACTTTCTACTACCTACCGACTACCCGCATCCTCCGCCGACGACGGCGCCGGCTGCGGCGATCTTCACCTTCGGCTCATAGACGAGCTCGAATTCGTGGTGGTCGGGATCCGAGGCGATACAGCGGCCTCCGATGGCTTCGGTGAACGTGAACGCAAGCTGGTCGGGGTAGTTGACCGGCTTCGGATCGGCATCCTCTCCGAAGATCTCGAGCCACTCGTTGATGCCACCTTCGAGGATGTAGGAGTTGATCACGTTGTTGGCGATCAACGTCTTCCACGCATCCGTGGCGGCCTCCTCACCGTTGCTCATCGTCACGATGACGGTCCGGTTGTTGACGTCGCTGAGATCGTCGAGAGCGACCGCCTCGACGGCATCGAGCGTCGGGTCGACCTGGCGGGCGGCCCGGATGTGGAACTGGTTGTAGTCCCGCTGATCCCGCACGTCGAGCATGATCACGTTCTTGCCCTTGTCGTGCATGATGGCGAGCAGCTCGCCGGGGTGGATCTGCACTTCCCGGTTGTCGAGCCGAACTTGCTGTTCGGCGGAAACCACGCTCCAGTAGTCCTTGGTGCCGGGGTCGCCGATGACGACGATGACGAGGGCGAGCGCCACGAGCACGCCTGCGCCGATGTAGCGTCCCCTCGGCGCGTCCTTCGGATCGAGGTCCAGGCTCCTTTTCTCATAGATCTCCGCCGCCCAGAAGAGCAGGAGGGCGATGACTACGACCACGAGAACGACCCAACCGCTCGGGATTCCGAGCCAGTCGGGGAGCGTGAGTCTTCCGTAGTCCGAGTATGTCCAGAAGTCCATGAAGTGGGGGACGGTCACGCCGAAGAGGGCGACCCCGACGACGACTCCTCCGAGGAACACCATCGCGTCGATCTTGAGCGTCGCAGCGCCGGCGATCGACGTGCCCGGGCAGAGCCCGCCGATGACGAATCCGACACCGAGGATGAACGCTCCAACGGCGATCGGCCACAGGTAGGTGCCGGGAACGAAGACCTTGCGCATGTCGAGCAGGCCGACGGCCGCGGTGCCGTAGATCAACACCGACGCGGTGATGACCGCCGTGAACATCACTTTGAACATGGCGAAGTCGGTGAAGTAGAACTGGCCCGCGAGTTTCGTCGAACGGCCGAACCCTGCCTGCTCGAGCATGAACCCGAAGCCAACGCCGACGACCAGGAAGAGCAGGTTGGTGAGAGGGTCACCGAGTGCAATGAGATCGAGTGGAAAAGGCATCAGTTGTTCCAGAGTTTCTTGACGAACGGGGAGGCGACGAGCGCGCCGGTGAAGAACAGTGCCATGAAGACCCAGCTTCCGACCGACAGGAGCGCCGAACCGGAGAGTCCCTGGCTCGAGGTACAGCCGCGTGCGAAACGGGCGCCGTAGCCGACCAGGGTTCCGCCGAGGAGTGCGAACCACAGCCGGGTGCTATTCGAGATTCGGGGTCCCTTGACGATTTCGGTGTAGACGCGTCGTCCGATCATCCCGGAGACGAATCCGCCGATGAACGTTCCAATGGCGAGGAAGACGATCCAGTGCGCCCACGGGTTCGTGCTGCCACCTGCGTAGTTGACGAGGTAGGCGCTCGTGTCGACATAGTGCGGAGCGATGAAGTCCAAGATCCCCGCCCACACGCGCTGCACGGCCCCCGAGGCTCCGAGACCGTCGCCGGTCAGGAGAACGGACAGGAAGAGCACCACCCCGAGCAGCGCCCCTGCCAGGTATTCATTCATGAACGGCCGCGGGTTGGGCGCTTTGCCCTTCCTCACCGACGGGCCGATCGGTTTGATCGTCATCAGGACACGACCTCCTCTTCGGCATGGCCGACTTCGACCTCTTCCCACCCGGTGATCATTCCCCGGATGCTCGAGAGCGGGGTCGGGCCGAGCGTCGTCAGATAGATGTGGAGCACCACGAAGGCTGCGAAGAACCATGCGATGAGCGTGTGGACCGGGAGCAGCCACCGGAGGCCGCCGAGCGCATCGGTCAGGTCGGGCCAGTGCTGTGCCCCCCACACGAGGATGCCGGTGAGCATCTGCAGGGGGAGCAGGACGTTGAGGATCACCAGATACGTTCCCTGCTGGAGGGGGTTGAGCTTGTTCCCCTTCTCCTTCTCGAACGGGTGCGGCTCGTTGAGGAAGATCCCCCGCATGTAGAAGACGGCCTGGGTGATCGCCTGGCTGAAGAACCCTCGCGGGTGGGGGATGAACTGCTTGATGAACCCGGTCGCGAGGGCGTCGATGAGGGCGACGACGGCGTTGATGACGAGGATGACGGCGAGCACGTTGTGCACGAGGATCATCCAGCGGAAGGCCCCGGCGCTCGACGGCCAGTGGATCACGATCCCGGTGAGGATCAGCCCGATGATGACGATCGCCTGCATCCAGTGCCAGAAGCGCTCGTACCGGTCGTACAGGTACTCCTCCTTGTACTCGACGTTCTCAGGCACGCCGTACTTGCGTCGGGCGAGGAAGCGCAGCGTCGCGTGGAGGAGGACGAAGAGGATGACGCCGATGAAGGCGGCCAGTCCGAGCCAGTCCGCCCAGCCCCCGGAGTCCGACCCGAGGACGTCGATCCCGTCGGCCGTCGTCTCCGGCTGGTATGCGATGGATCCATCTTCGGCAACGATGAGTTGCCCGGTCGTCTCCGTATGAGCATCGCCGACGAAGGTCGGGATGACGCCGCCCGGCACGTGGTCGCCGATGGGCATCGCGGCGGAGAGCACCGATTCGGAGGAGTGGCACACCTGACAGTCCTTCGTGGCCCAGTCCTCTCCGACGACACCGTGCGACACGCTGTACGGCTGCACCTCGCCGACGATGTGGGGATTCTCCAGGCCGAGTGCCGCGAGGCGGCTCTTGACGGTCTCTTCCTTCGCGTCCGTGTCGATGGCGAGCTCGGCGTCGGAGATGACGCCGTTGCCGTCGGCGTCGAAGGCCGCCAGGATCTCGGGTGCGTACGAGTCACCGTCGAGGTAGACGGCTTCGAGATCGATCGTGCGGACCGGACGCTCGGATGCGTCGCTGCCGTACGCCCAGTACCAGGTGCCGACGAGGTTGTACGGGCCGAGCTTCTTGGAGCCGTCGCTGTTGATGTTGGCCATGACGACCGGCGTGAATCCGCTGATCATCGTCGCGGCGTCGGTGACGGGACCGTCTGCTCCGCGGATCGTCGTGAGCGGGGTTCCGTCGGTGTGGATGACGGTCCAGTCGAACTGTTCGGCGGCCGGTGCTTCCGAGTTCGGGATGTGACACGTCTCGCACGACATCACCTGCATGTGACGCTCTGAGAACGGGAGCCACTCGTGGGAGGTGGACGGATCGTGGCAACTCGTGCAGGTGCGCATCGTGTTGTCGTACTCGGGGGCGACCGTTCCCTGCGCCGTGTCGCCCTTGGCGAACTCGTGGATCGGCTGATACAGGTAGTCGCCGGGGGACTGGCGACGGGGATCGAAGATGAGATGATCCGGCTTCGTGGCGCTCTCCTCGGCGACCTGAGCGACGTCGTTCAGGGAGCCGTGGCAGCTCACGCAATCGACACCGCGCTCGGCGTGGATGTCCCACGACCGGGTGAGGTGATCCTTGTCCTCGAAGTTGAGGCCGGAGTCGGAGAGGCGCTGATCCGAGAACACCTGGCCCGTCGTGATCGTCTCCCAGCCGCTGAGCAGCGCCGATCCTGCGATCGGGTCGGTGCCCATGTGGACGACGCCGTGGCAGATGCCGCACGACTCGTTGCCGGCACGCCCGATCGGGAGCGTCGTGTTGTCGACCGTGTTGAGCGGCGGTGTGAACGCCTCCGGGTTCCATTCCCAGCCCTCGGCGCTCTTCGTGACGAGGTCGGTGTGGGCGAGCGTGGCGGTGTTGGCCCAATCGAAACGGCCTGCTTCGAGCTCGGCGACCCGGGCGTCGTTGTCCGCGATGGGGACGTGACAGAGGAAGCAATTGAACTCCTCGACGCCGGACGCTTGCCAATCCCAGGGGATCGGCTCACCGGTCGTCGGATCGAGGATGCTCGCTTCGGGGTTCGAAGCGTCGGGGGCGAGGCTCTCGAGGGGTGATCCGTCGCGTGCCGTCGTAGCGGGACCGCCGCCTGCGTGATGCTGACCGACCGTCATGATCCATTCGGCGGTGCTCATGTCGAGCACGTCGTCACCCGTCGGGGTGAGGTAGGAGTAGGTCGTGGGGTCCCAGCGCCCGAACAGGCCGTTCGAGATGTCCCAGGCCCGGCCCGACCCGGTCTCCCCTGGCGGGGTGAGGGCGTCGAGGCCGACGGAGGCGTGATAGCTGTGCTCGACGATGAAGCCCGAGTCGTGGCATTGACCGCAGGTGACGATGGTCGAGATCGGGTTTCCGCTGTCGATGACGTTCGCGCCGTCCCCGTCGAGGAGGGGGAACGACGGATGCATCACGCTGCCGGTCGGCGGCTCCGGCGGGGGAGGATTGACGAGGTCCTGGACCTCCTGCGGCGGGACGTACGTGGCGCCCGGAGGGATGATCACTCCGCCTTCTTCGGTCTCCCCATGGGTCAGCGCGACCGACGGGTTGGTGCCTCCGGCCGCCATGAACGTGGACGTGAAGAGGGCGATGACCCCCAGCAGCATCGCCGTGCGCCGCCGTCTCATTCGTCACCTCCGCTCAACGTGCGTCGGCCTGCGGTGTCCATCGGATCGCCGTCGTAGCCGAGCGCCTGCCAGTCGAGGCGGCCGTTGTCCGAGTGACACGCCGTGCATTGGAGCGCTTTGGAAGCCGGGGCGACCATGTGGTTGAGCGGCCAGTACATGTCGCTGCGGGCGAAGCCGTAGCTGCCGGAGTAGTCCATGTTCGTGATCCTGGCACCGGTCTCGAGGGCGAGCGGCCAGTCGAACTCGACCCAGTAGCCGTTCTCGCCGGCGAGCTTCGGCTGGAGGAAGTAGTTGTTGACCGTGTCGTACGGCTGCAGGGCGCGATGGATCTTGAAGGGCTGGATCTTCGCCGAGGGGTCGTCGATGCTGCCGTTCGGATAGTTGAGGGGAGTGACGCCGCTCGGGTCGAGCGGATCGCCGAGGAGATACCGGTCGGCGGTGCCGTTGAACCAGAGGTACTCGGGGATCACGTGCGTGTCGTAGATGAAGCTGCCCTTGATCTTCAGGTACTCGTGCGGGTTGTCCGAGATGCCGTCCTGGCCGGCCGAGGACCAGTCCCACCAGAGCTTCGTCGGGTCCTTCACCGCGTACTCGGGGATGTGGCAGGTCTCGCAGGCCACCCGGTCGGTGTGGGCGTTGAGGCGGTCGTCCATGTGCGGCGCCGAGTCGTGGCAGTCGGTGCACGCGACGGGGTTGTCGTCGACGAGCTTCACCGATGTCATCGTTCCGGGGATCTGATGCTCCTCCGTCTGGTGACAGTCGACGCACTGGAAGTCGAGGACGCCCATGTGATAGTCGATGGTTTCGTCGGGGTGGATGAGCGTGTCGTCGATGTCTCCGTGCTTGACGCCGTTCCCTCCGCCACCGTCGGCGTGACAGGTGGCGCAGTTGGCCCGGCTCGGCCGTGCGACGCTCTGGGCGGCGACCGCGAGGTCGGTGGCCTCGGCCGGATAGCCGGAGTCGGCCTTCGCGTACTGGCCGGACTGGTCGTGGCAGACGAGGCAGTCGATGTTCGTCTCGTCGGTGAAGTCGAACGTGTCGTCTTCCCACCCGTATCCGGCGTGGCACGACGTGCACTTCGGCTCATTGCCCTGGATGCCGAGACAGAAGTTGTTGAGGGAGTTCTTCTTGCCGAGGGCGACCGGCTCGTCGCGGCCCGGCAGGGAGACCGGCGGGTTCTCCCACAGCCAGTGCTCGCTGTGGAGCATCTCGGTGCCGGCGTCGGCGTGGCACTCGAGGCAGGCCACGGTGACGTCGGAGCCCGTCTCGTACGGTCCGGGCATCAGCGCTGCGTGGTTGACGTGCGGCGGCGGGTTCGGCACGTTCGACCACGGATCGGCGATGTCGGGCGCTTCGACCTGGTGGCGAACGCCGGCGAAGATCGCGATGGGCCCGATGATCAGGATCGCGATCGCGATGATCCCGATGATCCAATCACGCTGCTTGTGATCGTCCGCCTGATCCGAAGGCTCCGGCTCGTTGGTCGGGGTCTGGTCGGTGGATGTCATCGCTCGACTCCACGGTCGCCGCAGGGGGCGGTCGTCGGGTCAACTTCGTTGCTGCCAATCCGCTGCATCAGAGGTCGCCTCCGTCGTTCGACGGAATGCTAGATCGCGATCACCTCAATGTGAATTCGTTCACAAGCTCTCCGCATCAAAACCCATATGTACAAAGGATCTGCCGGGGCAAATAGAGAACATGGACCCTATCGCGAAGCCGACACCCTGTCGGCCCGCCCCGAACCCAGGGTTCTCTGCGCCCTATGTGACGTCTCCAGCCCGCGGAATGTAGAGAGAGTCGAGGAGACGGCGAACCGCGGGCCCGGGACGTCATATACGGGGTCACGAACCCAGGGTTCGTGACGGGAGGTGGTGCCCCAGGCAGGAATCGAACCTGCGCTCCCGGCTCCGGAGGCCGGTGCTCTATCCCCTGAGCTACTGGGGCGCACTCAACGATTGTACCCTGCGTAACCTCACAACTCCCCGGCCGGATTGGACCATGTCTCTTCTCTCAGATCTCTCCCAGCGATTCGGCGACGCGTTCGCCGCCGTCGGCGTCGAACGGTCGGCGGGTCTCGTCGTCCCGTCGCAGCGACCCGAGCTCGCCCAGTACCAGTGCAACGGCGCTCTCGGCGCGGCGAAGAGGATGGGGCGGAACCCTCGCGACCTGGCCCAGGACGTCATCGACGCCCTCGACGACCGGTCGATGTTCGACCAGTTGGACATCGCCGGCCCCGGATTCATCAACATCACCGTGACCGACGCCCATCTGGCCTCATACGCCGAGAACATGGAACGCGACGACCGCCTCGGGCTCGCCGAACCGGACCCCCGGCACAAGGTGATCGTCGACTACGGCGGCCCGAACATGTCCAAGTCGATGCACGTCGGCCATCTCCGGGCGTCGATCATCGGCGAGAGCCTCAAACGGCTCTTCCGCCTCGCCGGGCATGACGTCGCAGGCGACATCCACATGGGCGACTGGGGCATGCCGATCGGGCAGCTCATCATCGAACTCGAACGGCGACGGCCCGACCTCCCGTACTTCGACGCCGACTTCACCGGCCCGTACCCGGAGGAGTCGCCGGTGACGCTCGACGACCTCTCCGAGATGTACCCGATCGTCGTCGAGCGATGCAAGAACGATCCGGACGAAGCGGAGCGGGCCCGTCGAGCCACGTTCGATCTCCAGAACGGGCGACCCGGATACCTGGCGCTCTGGCGCCACTATCGCAACGTGTCCGTCGCCGAGCAGAAGAAGGACTTCGAAAGGCTCGGCGTCGAGTTCGACCTGTGGCGCGGGGAGAGCACCGTTCACGAGCGACTCGCACCGCTCGTCGATCGGCTCCTGAACGACGACGGCCTCGCCCGCGAGTCGGACGGCGCCATCATCGTCGACGTCGAACGGCCCGACGACAAGAAGGAGATGCCGCCGCTGCTGCTCACCCGGTCCGACGGCTCTTACCTCTACTCGACGACCGACCTGGCGACGCTCGAGCAGCGGGTCGAGGAGGGATACGACCTCATCCTCTACGTCGTCGACGCACGCCAGGCGCTGCACTTCGAACAGGTCTTCCGGGCCGCCCGCATCTCCGGGATCGCCCCCGACACCGTCGGCCTGGAGCACATCGCGTTCGGGACGGTGAACGGACCGGACGGAACACCGTTCAAGACCCGCGAGGGCGGAGTGCTGCGCCTCGCCGACCTGATGAAGATCGTTACCGATGCCGCGAGAGCCCGGCTCGACGAAGCCGAGATCGCTCAGGACTATCCACCCGAGGAGCGCGAGAGGATCGCCCGACAGGTCGGTCTCGGCGCGTTGAAGTTCGGCGACCTGTCCAACCACCGGACGTCGAATTACGTCTTCGACCTCGACCGGTTCACGTCGTTCGAAGGCAAGACCGGCCCGTACCTGCAGTACGGGGCGGTGCGGATCAAGTCGATCCTGCGCCGTGCGGGCGAAGCCGGCATCGAACCCGGCCCGATCGTGGCCCCGACCGTCGACCAGGAACGGGGACTCATCCTGCGCCTCCTGCGCTTCCCCGAGGTGATCGGCCGCACCGTCGACGTTCGAGCCCCGAACGTGCTCACCGAGTACGCATACGAGGTGGCGACCGACTTCAACCGCTTCTACGAGGCGTGCCACATCCTGCGCGAGGAGGACCCGGAGCGGCAGGCTTCCTGGCTGTCCCTCGTCGATCTGACGCTGAGCGTCCTCACGACCTCGTTGGAGACACTCGGAATCGAAGTGCCGGACAGGATGT
>JAOZRW010000017.1:44589-45886 GCA_029939995.1 Acidimicrobiia bacterium
TCCGAGATCCGAGACGACCGGCTGTTCATCGGCGGCGTCGATGTGATCGAGCTCGCCGATGAGTACGGGACACCGCTGTTCGTCTACGACGAGGAGCATCTCCGGGCCCGCTGCAGGGAAGCGGTCGCCGCGTTCGGCGAGGGTGTCGCATACGCGGGCAAGGCGTTCTTGACGACGGCGATGGCCCGGTTGGTCTTCGAAGAGGGGATGCATCTCGACGTCGCGTCGAGCGGCGAGCTGTTCGTCGCTCTCAACGCCGGGGTGCCGGCGGAGCGGATCGTCCACCACGGCAACAACAAGACCGTGGTCGAGCTCGCGATGACGATGGAGGCGGGGACCGGACGGATCGTCGTCGACTCGTTCGACGAGATCGCGCGGATCGAGGGGCTGGTGGCAGAAGGTGCGGTGCCTCCGAAGGTGCTGGTGCGTGTGACACCGGGGATCGAGGCGCACACCCACGAGTACCTCCAGACCGGGATCGCCGACTCGAAGTTCGGATTTGGCCTCGCCACCGGCGACGCCGCGGCCGCCGTCGCGATGACCCGGGAGTCCCCGGCGATGGATCTCGTCGGCATCCACGCCCACATCGGGAGCCAGGTGTACGACGTCGAGTCGTTCCGCAAGGCGGTCGAGACGCTCGCCCGGTTCGCCGTCCCGCTCGATCTTCCGGAGCTTTCGATCGGCGGCGGCCTCGGCGTCGCCTACGTCGCAGGCGAAGAAGCGCCGTCGATCACTGAGTGGGCGCAAGCGGTCCACGAGGCGGCCGTCGCCGCGGGCATCACCGCGCGCGTCCTCGCAGAGCCGGGGAGAGCGATCGCCGCCGGAGCGGCCGTGACCCTGTACACGGTGGGGACCATCAAGGAGATCCCCGGTGTCCGCACCTACGTCTCGGTCGACGGCGGGATGAGCGACAATCCGCGCCCGAGCCTCTACGGCAGCGGCTACGAAGCGTTCCTGCCACGATCCGTCGGCGCCGATCGGCCAAAGCATGTCCGGATCGTCGGAAGCCACTGTGAATCGGGTGACATCATCGTCGCCGAGGCCTCCGTTCCGGACGATCTGCTGGTCGGGGACGTGCTCGCGACGCCCGTCACCGGGGCGTACGGCCATTCGATGGGGAGCAACTACAACATGTTCCGCCGCCCGCCCGTCGTATTCGTCCGCGACGGCGACGCCCGTCTTGTCGTGCGACGCGAAACCTACGAGGACCTGGTCCGCCGGGACGTCTGAACGCCGAGCCCGGTCTATCGTTCTGGGATGAACACTTCGATCGGCATCGGGGTCCTGGGGGCCGGGA
>JAOZRW010000180.1:0-1034 GCA_029939995.1 Acidimicrobiia bacterium
CATCATCAAAAAAGAGACACTAGCGATAGATGATTTTCTAAGAAATAGTAGATACAAGGTAAAAAACAGATATCAATCTATGCTCAAAACCAACCCAAAAAAAGCATATAAGCTAAAGAGTGAACTCAAAGATATCTACTATGATTTGAGTAGATATGTAGTCTCGGTAGATGCTGTAGGCAAGGAGACACACACTCCACCAGAGGTATTTGCTCCACACTTCAGATACCTTAGAAATGCTCCAAAAAGCATAAAAAATGATATATTTTTGGGTACAGCAGGTATGAAATACCATAAAAACCTAGTATTTACTATACATGCTGGAGAGGATTTCAACCGCATCATCACTGGTATGAGAAGAGTAGATGAGAGTGTTAGATTTTTTGATATGCAAAGAGGTGATAGATTGGGGCATATGCTTAGCCTTGGTATCTCACCACAAGAGTGGATAGATAGTACACATGAGATCATACTCTACAAGGGTGACTACTTTGATGATCTAGTATGGCTTACTATGAAGCTAAAAGAGATCTCATCTTTGCAGATGGATATCTCTCGATATATCTCTATCTATACTGATAAGATATGGCGACTCTTTAGAGAGATATACCCTATGTATGGTGGCACTACTCCTCATGTATCAGATCTCTATGATGCATGGGTATATAGAAGGAACTGCCCCATTTCACACTATAGAAGAGAGAGTATAGGGACTCTATATAGTGAGTATGACCAAAGAGTATTGGATAAGACACCATCCTCTACAGCAAAAGAGCTTTATGAACTATATCAGAGTAGCCTAGGAGTCCGTAAGAGATACAAGGAGGTCTATCTAGTAGATAAGTCGACTATAAAAGAGGAGGAGTTGATAGTGTGGGAGGCTTTGCAAGATCACATGATAAATGAGATAGCCAAAATAGGTATCACTATAGAGACAAACCCATCATCAAATATCTTCATATCATCACTAAGTAGTTATGTCACACATCCTATATTTAGATTTAATCCACCAAAAAATATCTACCTAGAGAGTG
>JAOZRW010000180.1:1044-1271 GCA_029939995.1 Acidimicrobiia bacterium
GCTTAGAGATGGGAGATTGGGAGTCACTATCAACAGTGATGACCCAGCTATCTTTGTCACATCTTTGCAAAATGAGTATAGGTCTCTCAAAAAGATAGCCAAAGAGGAGTATGGGTGTACAGACAAAGAGGCTGATGAGTGGCTAGAGGATATTAGGAGATTTGGATTGAAAACATTTAATGAGTTACATTGATATATTAAAAGTTAAGGTAACAACTACAACTCTT
>JAOZRW010000181.1 GCA_029939995.1 Acidimicrobiia bacterium
GAGTCCGGTAGTCGGTTCGTCGAGGATGTACATCGTGCGCCCGGTCGACCGTTTCGCGAGTTCGGATGCGAGCTTGACCCGCTGCGCTTCGCCCCCGGAGAGGGTCGTTGCGGGTTGACCGAGCCGCACGTATCCGAGGCCGACGTCGAAGAGCGTGCCGAGGATCCGGGCGATGCGCGGCTGGTTCTCGAAGAAGTGCAGGGCCTCTTCGATCGACATCGAGAGCACGTCTGCGATCGAATGCCCCTTGAACTTGATCTCGAGCGTGTCCCGGTTGTAGCGCTTCCCCTTGCACGTGTCGCACGGGATGTAGACGTCCGGCAGGAAGTGCATCTCGATCTTGAGCGTTCCATCGCCCTTACACGTCTCGCATCGCCCTCCCGACACGTTGAACGAGAACCGTCCCGGCTTGTACCCGCGCATCTTCGCGTCGTTCGTGCTAGCGAAGAGTTGGCGGATGGCGTCGAACGCCTTCGTGTACGTGACCGGGTTGGAGCGCGGCGTTCGACCGATCGGCGACTGGTCGATGTTGATGACCTTGTCGATGTGCTCGACCCCGGTGATCCCGCGGTGGCGCCCGGCCATCCGCTTCGCACCGTGCAGTTCCGCGTGCAGGGCCCGCGACAGGATCTCCTGAACCAGTGACGACTTCCCACTCCCCGAAACGCCGGTGACGGCGATGAACCTCCCGAGGGGGAACGCCACATCGATTCCCGCCAGGTTGTTCTCCTCAGCGCCGACGACGACGATCTCGGCGCCGTTTCCCTCCCTTCGGTGGGCCGGAATGGGGATCGATCTGCGCCCCGTCAAGTAGTCGCCCGTCAGCGACGACGGCTCGTCTTCGATCTCCCGCAAGGTCCCTTGCGCGACGATCTGTCCGCCGTGCTCACCGGCCCCGGGACCGATGTCGACGATGTAGTCCGCCGTCCGGATGGTCTCTTCGTCGTGTTCCACGACGATGAGCGTGTTGCCCAGTTCACGGAGCCGGATGAGCGTTTCGATGAGCCGACGGTTGTCGCGCTGATGCAACCCGATCGACGGCTCGTCGAGGATGTAGAGCACGCCGACGAGACCCGATCCGATCTGCGTCGCGAGACGGATCCGCTGCGCCTCTCCGCCCGCGAGCGTCGCCGCCGATCGCATGAGCGTCAGGTAGTCCAGACCGACGTCGAGGAGGAAATCGAGTCTCACCCGGATCTCTTTGATCACCCGGCCGGCGATCTGTTCGTCACGATCGGAGAGGTCCAGGTCGGCGAGAGCCGCTCGCG
>JAOZRW010000043.1 GCA_029939995.1 Acidimicrobiia bacterium
GGCACATAGGGCGCAGAGAACCCTGGGTTCGAGACGTCAGGGTTTGGGGATCCAGAGGAGGGAGATGTCGGAGACCGCGATGTCGTTCTTCTCGAGGCCGATCACGACTTCCTCGATGACGCCCGCCTTCTCGTCCCACGCCGTGACGATATCGGCGACCTCCCTCTGGAACTCACTCTGGAGACGCTCATACTCGTCGACCTTTTCCTCGACCTTCTGGGACGCGGCGGCCGCTCGTCGTTCCGCCGCCCGGCGGGTCTTCATGGAAGTAGAGAGGCTCCGCGACCGGCTTCGCCCGGAGAGCAGGTCGAAGACCGCTCCGGCCATCATGTCGAAGTCGCCTGCGTTCGCCTCACGACTAGCCGCCTGAGCTCGGGCTCCGGCTTTGTCGATGGCGGCTTGGATACGACGCAATTTCTTCTCATACCGGCGTCCGAGTCCAGCCGCCGCGTCGTCGGATCGCTCGTCCGCGGAGACGCCGCATCGTTCAACGAAGCTCTCCCCGGATTCCCCAACCCGCGAGTACATCTTCAGCTCCGGGTTCTTGAAGATGACGATCTTCCCCTCGCGATGCAACCGCTCCTTGAAGCCCGCCTCGAGCGACCTCCAATAGGACTTCGAGTCGATTCGCACGTCGGGGAGGAAGTACGGAGCCGGGACGGCGGGATCCACCGTCATGTCCCGGGGGTCGTGATCTACCTCGATCGCTTCCGACGGGTCATCGGAGAGAGGATGGAGCACCGCCTCCCATTCGGCGGTGTAATCGATGTCTGCGCGGACGTCGTCGTAGCGCGCCCGGACACGCACCACGGCGGCAGCTTCGAAGTGGTCCGGGACGTCCGATGCTCCGACGGAGCCGGCCCACGACGCTGCGGGGTCGAGATGGAACACGGGGATCCCGTCCGCGACGGGGGGCATGACGGTGACCTCCGCGTCGCTCGGCGACGCGATCTCGGGCTCCGGGGCCGCCGCCGGATCGGCGGGCGAGATCGTTGGAGTCCGGCGGTCCCCCATGAGAGACGAGATCTGGCCGGTCGTGAGGGGTCCGCGCAGATACGACATCGCCCACCGAGTCGTGAACACGCGGGGTTCGTCGTCGTGCGTGTTGTGGAGCAGGAAGGACCGTTTCGACAGCCCGGAGATCTGGTCGCTCAGCGCCGCGACATCCACGTCGCCGGAGGCCGCAGAAAGGGCTTCGACGATGCGCGCCTTGTCCCGTTCGGTCTGGAGCCGGCCGATGCACCACGTCCCGGCGTTCGACATGGCTTTGTAGTCGAGGTCGACCGGGTTCTGCGTGGAGAGCAGCATGCCGACGCCGAAGGCCCTCGCCTGCTTCAGCAGCGTCAAGATGGGCCGCTTCGCCGGGGGGTTCGCCGTCGGGGGTACGAAGCCGAACACCTCATCCATGTAGGCCATGGCCCGCAGCTCACCCGTGCCCTGTTGCCGTCGCATCCAGGTGATCAGCTTCGAGAGCACGAGCGTCACGACGAATTGACGTTCCTCATCCGAGAGGTGGGCGATGTAGATGATCGCAGCCTGCGGCTTGCCCTCTTCGTCCCAGAACAGCGACTCGATGTCGATGGGTGCTCCCTCCATCCACGTCGCGAATCCCGGAGACGCCAGGAGGCCGTTGAGTTTCATCGCGAGGTCCAGCCGGTCGTCCGGCGGGAAGAAGGTGTCCACGTCGAATACGCCGAGCTTGCGGATCGGCGGCCGTTGGATCCAACCGAGGAGGACGTCGATGCCGAGGGACCGGCCGTTCCTCCACGCGTATTCGACGAGGTTGGCGATGAGGATGCTCTCCCTGGACGAGACGGGATCCGCATCGATGCCGACCATGCCGAGCAACCCGGCGGTGAACGCCTGGATCTCGTCGCGCAACGCCTCGGCATCGTCGTCGAACGGTTCATCGGGCGCTTCGAGCGAACCGATGACGTTCAACGGCACGCCTGCCGTCGATCCCGGTGTGTAGATGGTGAATCCGGCGCGTTCACGGAGCTCTCCGATGTCGTCGCCGCTCAACCCCCACGCGGCGAGACCGTTCGCCCAGCGTTCTGCGGTGCTCCGTGCCGCATCGGCGATCGAACCGGCGTCATCGGGGACCGAGGATGGATCGATCCACGGCTCGAAGTCCTCCGGCGCGAGGTCTGGAAAGGTCAACGCGAGGTTCGTCATGTCACCCTTGGGATCCAGGATCAACGCCGGCAGGCCGGAGCGGAGGGCCTCTTCGAGGAAGATCACGCCCAGCCCGGTCTTGCCTGATCCCGTCATGCCGACGATGACGCCGTGCGTGGTCAAGTCCTTCGAGTCGTACAACACCCGATCGGACGTGACGGGCTCTCCAGTCGCCGGATCGATGGGGGCGCCGAGGTAGAAATCGCTCATACTCGAACGGTAGCGGCGTCCGTGTCGGCGCTCCACGAACCGCGGGCCCGGGACGGCACATGGGGAGCAGAGAACCCTGGGTTCGGGGCGTTAGAGGCCGAGGCGTTGGCGGATGAGGGCGAACGCGTCGTCCGACTCCTCCGGGATCATGAACGAGAAGCCCCGGTGACCGGTCAACTTCCTGACCAGCTCCACCGAAGCCGTCGTGTTCGCCGCCATGCCCGCGACGACATCCGGCTCGTAGCCGAAACCTGCGATCACCCCCGAAACCGCGTACGGATCCGAAGCGCACAGCACCGTGCAGCGGATGTTCTCACCGAGCTCCTCGAGCACGATCTCACCGTTGTAGGGCTCGAGCGGGGAGGCTCCGGCCTCTGCCACGACGACATCGGGCTGCCGGGAGGCGACGAGGGCGAGCAGGTCGCGCAGTCTCGGCCGGAAGACCTCGGGGTCCGCGATCGTCGACGGGAAGCCGACGTCCACGAAGTCGTAGATGTCGTCCGCCCCGGAGTCCCACATGGCGAGCACGTCCCGGTAGCGTCCCGCCCCGGTGAGTTTCGTGCCCACGATGTGCAGTCCGAGCTCCTTGAGATGCCGGATGATGCGTTTGGCGGCCGTCGTCTTCCCCGCCGACATCGACGTCCCGATGACGATGACGGTCGGTATGTCGTAGACGACGTCGGGGATCGGCGGGATGAAATCGCTCATCGCCATCTTGCGGCCGTTGCGGGTCACGTGTCCCACATAGCGAAGGCGCATCAGCGGCGGCATGAGCGGAGCGATGGACGTGACACGCCCGAACAGACCCGCCGCCGTCAGAGCGTTGAACATGCCGTCTTCCCCGATGTGGGCCCAGTCGCCCACCGCTTCGAGCGTGGCCCGCCGACTTCCCCACGCTCCGACCACGAGATCCCCCTCGACCACTTCGATCATCCGCCCGCTGCGAAGCTCCACCCGTGAATACATGCCGGCCCGGCCGATGACCCTGCCGACGACGTAGTCCCCGGCGTCCCAATCATCGCGGTTCCACGGTTCGATGTTGAACGGTTCTTCGGCGAGGTTCGAGATGCGTGTGAGCGATGAGAAGAAGTGCTTCATCGTCCGGTCCCTCCCTGTTGCCGGTCGAGCGGTTCCATCAGTAGGGCGGAGAGCAAGGCGGTGCGCGGGACGAGATTCGTGATGTCGATCCGCTCACCGGGGGCATGAGCCCCGTCGCCGATGATCCCCAACCCGTCGAGCGTGGCCGTGTATCGACTGGTCGTGTTGCCGTCCGATCCGCCCCCGGCCGTCACGCCGGTGAGGTCCATCCCGAGGGAGGCACCGATCCGCCGGGCCCGCTCGAACAGCCGCTCGTTGCGTTCGGACCGGACCATCGGTGGACGGCCGAAACCGCCGGTGACGCCGACCGTCGCGCCGGGCATCGACGCCGTTATGGAGCGAATCTCGGCATCGATCCGTTCGGCGTCCTCGTCGCTCAGAACTCGCACGTCGACGACCGCACGGCTCGACGGGGCGATGACGTTCGGTTGGATTCCCCCCTCGATCGTGCCGACGTTCACCGTGATGTCACGGGCACGGTCGTTGAGGGAGAACAGTCTCTGGATGATGCTCGACAACTCGAGGATCGCGCTCACTCCCGAGTCGGGATCAAGACCCGCATGGGCAGCCTTGCCGTGAACGGTCACCGTGTATCGGGCGATCCCCTTCCTCGCCGTCTTGAGAGCGCCGTCGGGGCCCATCCCCGGCTCGCAGATGAACGCCCGGGACGAGATGCGGGCCACGCGTGCGATCGCAGCGCCCGACTCCCGGCTCCCGATCTCCTCATCCGTGTTGAGCAGGACGAGCGCGGTCGCCGGAGGTTCCACGTCGAGTTCCCGCAACGTACGGAGGGCGAAGACGATCTGTACGAGGCCGGCTTTCATGTCGAACACCCCCGGCCCCTTCGCCGTTTCACCGGTGACGGTCCAGGGCCGGGCGGCCAGCGTCCCCTTCGGCCACACCGTGTCGACGTGACCGACGAGGAGCTGCGCGGGGTGGCATCGAGGGTGACGCTGCGGCCGGGCGAAGAGGTAGCCGCCGGAACGCCCAGGCGGCGATAAGCGATGGCGGTAGCCGAGCCGGGTCAGTTCGACACCCAGACGCTCGAGAACCGGACGGGTCGCCGACGGATCGTCGGACGGGCTCTCCATGGAGACGAGCTCCTCGCACAGCTCCAGCATGGAGTCCTCATGGGTGCGGAGACGCTCGAGGATCTCGGCGGGGTGAACGGTCGTGGCGATGTTCATCTCGACCATCCGGAGTAGAAGGGGAAGCTCCTGGCATCGTCGACCGTGGTGAAGCGGTCCGGGCTCAGATAGGTGAGGAGCGGGGCGTCGGCGATGACGTGCTCGTCCTCACGGTCGAGCGTTCGCAGAGCGGCCTCGTCGATCGATGCGGCAACCACCCGTCCGATGACCAGGCTGTTCGGACCGAGTCCCTCGACGGTGCGCTCGAGGGTGCATTCGAGATGGACCCGCGCCCCGCGAACGAGGAACCCGTTCACGAACTCGGCGCGCACGGTCGGTATCGAACCGAGGGTGGGTTTCGTCCCCTCGTCCGTCCGAGGGGCCGCCGTGAAGCTCGCCGTGACGACCTGCTGCGGCGTCGGGTACGAGACGGTGAACACTCCGGTTCGGGCCGCGTTGCGGTAGGTGGCGTGATCCTCACAGCAGACGAACCCGAAGTAGTTGTCCCACGAGACGGGACCGGCCATGTGCTTCGGGGCGAAGTCGACGGTCCCGTCCGGTTCGGTGGTCCCGATGATGACGAGCGGATGGACGAGGAAGAATCGGTCCCAGATCGGGACGGTGCAATCGATGGAGATGGATCTGCCGCTCATGGTCCCTCTGCTCCGAGCGTACCGGGGACCGGCCGCGCCCGCCAGGGGTCATGTGTGAAAAAGAAACGCGCCCTACTCGGCCGTGATCAGAGGACGGTCGAGATGTCGATAGTCGCCGGTGCGGAGGTGGCAGGCCGCTTCGTGACCCTCGCCGTTGATCGAGCGCAGCTCGGGTTCGTAGACGTCGCAGAGACCCTTCTCGGCGATCGGGCACCGGGTGTTGAAACTGCATCCGGTGGGCGGGTTGAGCGGGCTGGGGAGATCACCCTCGAGGAGGATCCGCTTGCGGTGGATCGTCGGATCGGGAACGGGGATGGCCGACAGCAACGCCTCGGTGTACGGGTGGGTTGGAGCGTTGAAGATGTCGTCGCGGCTTGCGACCTCGACGACCCGGCCCAGGTACATCACGGCGATCCGGTCGCAGAGGTGCTCGACGACGCTCAGGTCGTGAGCGATGAACAGCAGCGTCAGGTCCAGTTCGCGCTGCAGCTGCTTGAGGAGGTTCAAGATCTGCGATTGGATCGACACGTCGAGAGCCGAGACCGGCTCGTCGAGTACCAGGAAACGCGGGTTGACGGCGAGCGCTCTGGCGATGCCGATGCGCTGACGCTGTCCCCCCGAGAACTCGTGCGGGTAGCGGTTGGCGTGATACGGCTCGAGACCGACGAGTTCGAGTACGTCCGCCACCCTGCGGCCCCGTTCCTTTCGCGAGTAGCCCTGAACACGGAGACCTTCGGCGATCGAGTCTCCGACGCTCGTGCGAGGATCGAGCGAACCGAACGGATCCTGGAACACAACCTGGGCGTCCCTGCGATACCCCTTCAGATCTTTCTGCGGCAGCTGGAGCACATCGTCGCCGTCGAACACGACCGATCCGGCATCAGGCTCTTCGAGTCGGAGGATGGCTCTGCCGAAGGTCGACTTCCCGCAACCCGACTCGCCGACGAGGCCGAGCGCCTCGCCCCGATAGATGTCGAGATCGACACGGTCGATCGCTTTGACGACTCCGAGCACCTTCTGGAACGCGCCGCCCTTGATCGGGTATGTCTTGACGAGGCCTCGAACACTCATGAGCGGTTCGGTCATGAGACGCCCTCCTCGTAGAGGAAGCAGCGGGCCGTGTGGCCGTCATCGACGGTTCGCAGCTCGGGCCGTTGCTCCGTGCAGATGCTGAGCCCGGCCTCTTCCCTGGCACGGCAACGCGGAGCGAACCGGCATCCGCTCGGGAGGTCGATCAGGTTGGGGACCCTACCCGGGATGACCTCGAGCCAGTCCCGCCGCGCTCCGGCGACCGGGATCGATCCGATGAGGCCCTGCGTGTACGGATGCTTCGGATCGGCGAAGAGCGTTTCGACGTCGGCCTCTTCGACGATCTCGCCGGCGTACATGACGGCGACCCGGTCGGCGAGCTCGGCGACGACACCGAGGTCGTGCGTGATGAGGATGATCGACGTATCGAACTCGTCCCGGATCTCGCGCATGAGGTCGAGGATCTGCGCCTGGATGGTGACGTCGAGAGCGGTCGTCGGCTCGTCGGCGATCAAGAGCTCCGGACCGGCAGCCAGGGCCATGGCGATCATCACCCGCTGCGCCATGCCTCCCGACAGTTCATGGGGGTAGGCCTTGACCCGCTGCTCGGGGTCCGGGATCCCGACCTTCCTGAGCATGTCGACCGCGCGTACGTACCCCTCCTTCGTCTTGATCCCCTCGTGGATCTTGTAGACCTCGGCGATCTGCGATCCGGCGGTGAACACCGGATTGAGCGAGCCGACCGGCTGCTGGAAGATCATCGAGATGCGGTCGCCGCGGATCGAACGCATCTCCTTCTCGGAGAGTTCCAGGAGATCCTCGCCGTGGAAGTGCACGGTGCCGTCCACGATCTTGCCGGGATCCTGGATGAGCCGGAGGATGGACATCGACGTGACGGACTTGCCGCAGCCGGATTCGCCGACCAGACCGAGGATCTCCCCCTTGTCGACGGTCAGGTCGACACCGTCGACGGCTTTGACCACACCGTCGCGGGTGAAGAAGTGCGTTTCGAGTCCCCGCACGTCCAGGACCGTCTCACGCTGCGAGGTCGTCGTCATTTCCCGAGCCTCGGGTCGATGGCGTCGCGAAGGCCGTCGCCGAGCAGGTTGAATCCGAGCACGTTCCACATGATCATCAGACCGGCGAAGAACACGAGGTGCGGGGCCGTGAAGACCTGGTTCCGCTCGGCCGCGAGCATCGATCCCCACTCGGGTGTGGGTGGCTGGACGCCGAGGCCGAGGAACGACAGCGATGCGATCTCGAGCACGGCGGTCGCGACGCCGAGCGTGGCCAGGACGATCAGCGGTGTCAGCGTGTTGGGGAAGATCCGGTGGGCGAGGATGCGCCATCGGCTCACCCCGAGGGCCCGGTCGGCCGAGACGTACTCCTGCTCGCGGATGCTCAACACGGAGGATCTGACGATCCGGGCGTACTGGGGGATCGTCACGATCGCGATCGCGAGGATCGCGTTGATCAGACCCGGTCCGAGCACGGTCACGACGGCGATCGCGAGTAAGAGCGATGGGAACGACAATAAGACGTCCATGATGCGCATCAGGACGTTGTCGGTCCAGCCGCCGAAGAACCCGGAGAGGAGACCGATGAGCGTTCCCCAGAACACCGCGAACAGCACGGCGGCGAACGCCGCGATGAGGGAGATGCGGGATCCGTAGACGAGCCTCGAGAAGTAGTCGCGGCCGTTGCCGTCGATGCCGAGAATGTGCTGCGGGGTGTCCGGATCGCATCCCAGCAGATGGACGCACGGCGGGTCGCGCGGGGCAACACCCTCGTCGAACAGCACCTCGTTCGGGGGGTACGGTGCGATCACCGGGGCGAAGATCGCGAGGATCATCAGGACGGAGAGGAGGGCGAGGCCCACGATCGCCGACTTCTTGCGGATGATCTCCCGGCCCGCCGTTCTCCAGAGGCCGCCGGTCGTGGTTGCGGACACGTCGCCGCCGCTGAGATCGATGAGCACGTGGTCCCTGATCTCGTCGGACGCTTCCATGTTCTCCGGCGGTTGTTCCTCTTGATGGTCGCTCATGAGACACGCACCCTGGGATCGAGGTAGGTATAGAGGAGGTCCACGAGGAGGTTCACGATCACGAAGCTCACCGCTACGACGAGTGTGAAGCCTTGAACGACGGTGTAATCACGCGACGTGATGGCGTCGAAGAGCGTCTTTCCGACCCCGGCGAGGTTGAAGATCGTCTCGGTGAGGATGGCCCCGCCGAGAAGGAGGCCGAACGAGAGGCCGATGATCGTCACGACGGGCAGCATGGCGTTCCGGAGCGCGTGTTTGAGCACCACGGTGCGTTCCCTGAGCCCTTTCGCCCGGGCGGTGCGGATGTAGTCGAGTCCGAGGACGTCGAGGAGCGATGATCGCGTCATCCGGGCGACGATCGCCATCGGGATGGTGGCGAGCGCGACCGCGGGCAGGATGAGGTGCAGGAAGGCGCTCGAGAACACCTCCCACTGGAACGTGACGAGGGCGTTCATCAACGTGAACTCCGATAGGAACTCGGTGAGTCCGTTCACCGGCAGATGCCACATTTCGTAGAACGGGACGGGAATCAACCCGGCATCCAGCTTCCCTGACGGGGGTAACGCAAGAGGCGTGTCGCGTAAGAAAACGGCGAAGATGTACTGCAGCATCAGGCCGAGCCAGAACACGGGCATGGCCACGCCGATGTTGGCGCCGATCATCGTGGCGACGTCGGTCTTGGAATTGTGGCGGTATCCGGAGATGATGCCGAGGGGGACGCCGACGATGACGGCGATGAAGAGCGCTGCACCTGCGAGTTCGATGGTCGTGGGGAGTCGTTGGATCAGCAGGTCGGTAACGGGGACGCCGAAGCGGAAGGACTCGCCGAGGTCCCCGGAGGCGATGTCCTTGATGTAGATGCCGAATTGGACGTAGATCGGGTCGTTCAGACCGTACCGCTCGTTGTACGCGTCGCAGATCTCGTCGGTGGCTCGTTCACCGAGCGCCGCCCGGCACGGATCGCCCGGGATCATGCGCGCGAGTGCGAACACGAGGGCGAGGATCCCGATGATCACCGGGATCGAGGAGATGAAACGGCGGAGCAGGAAACGGCCCATGAGTCAAGAGACTAGAGAGAGATCGGCGGGGTGCAATCGCACCCCGCCGATCATCACTCTTCGATCGCTCGATCAGCCGGCGTTGTTCTTGAAGCCGAACAGGGCATCCCAGTACGTGAAGTTGCCGTCACGACCGGTGTGGTTCGGGCTGTTCAAGTCCCACTGGGCGTCGTAGCTGGCGACGACGTCGTTCGCGTCGAACGCGCTGCCGTCGTGGAACGTCACTCCCTGGCGGAGGTGGAACGTCCACAGCGTGCCGTCTTCGTTCGGCTCGTAGCTCTCGGCGAGCGAGGGAACGACGTTGGTACCGCCGACCTCGTATGCGAGGAGCGATTCCGTGATCTGCTCACAGGCTCGCAGGCTCTCGCCGTCCGTCTCGTCGGCGCAGTACAGGCCGATCGGCTCTGCGTTCTGCATCCAAACGAAGGCGTCGCGTCCTCCCGGATCCATCACGGCGAAGTACTCGTTGCCAAGCGGGCTCGAGTGTGCGTTCGCCACGTCGGCGCGGAAGCCGACGCCCGAGCCGCCGTGGGCGATCGGGACCATCGGGACGTGCTGTTTGATGAGCTCGGTCGCCTGCTGGTAGATCTCCAGGCGTGCTGCGGGATCGGGGTTGGATGCGCCCTGATCGAGCAGGTCCCAGATGTCCTCGAAGCCGGCGCCGAACTGGTCGGAGGCGGTCCTTCCGAAGTGGAAGTCGAGGAAGTTGGTGGCGTCCGGATAGTCGGCGCCCCAACCGAGCATGTACATGGTCAGCTCACCGGCGTCGCTGGCGTCGAGGAAAGCTCCCGATTCCATGACCTCGATCTTGACCTTGACGCCGATGTCGGCGAGCTGTGCCTGGATGTCCTGGCCGACGGTGGCCGGCGAGGGCAGGTAGCTACGGACGACGTCGCGGTAGTTCAACGTCACTTCGAAGCCGTCGGGGTATCCCGCTTCGGCGAGCAGGGCCTTGGCCTTCTCGACGTCCTGGTCGTACCACTTGGGCTCCGGCGTGTATCCGAAGATCGGCTCCGGCATGAACTGGTCGGCGACCTTCGACCCCGGTGGATAGAAGTTGTCGACGATCCGCTGACGGTCGAGCGCCATGCCGATGGCCTGTCGGACCTTCTCGTCGCCGAACGGCTCCTTGTCCCGGTTCATGCCGAGATAGAAGATGTTCGTCCCCGCTCGCTCCTTCAGCTGAAGGTCGGGGGAGTCCGAGATCAGTGCGAAGTCGTCACGGCCGGGGTTGTCGATCCCATCGACCGTCCCCGCCTGGAGTTCGACGAAGCGCTGTGCGGCTTCAGAGCTCCACTTGAACACGAGCGTGTCGGTGACTGCTGGAGTGCCCCAGTAGTTCGGGTTCTTCTCCATGACGATCTGGTTGCCCTTGTCCCACTGCTTGAGCATGTAGGGGCCGGTGCCGATCGGTGCGTCCACGAGTGCTCCGCCGCCGCTGTTGGCGTCGATATACTCCTGCGGGACGATGCCGAACGCAGAG
Source organism: Acidimicrobiia bacterium (assembly GCA_029939995.1). Classification (GTDB taxonomy): domain Bacteria; phylum Actinomycetota; class Acidimicrobiia; order Spongiisociales; family UBA5794; genus JAHEEL01. The sequence continues at coordinate 10,878 of JAOZRW010000043.1, forward strand.
AACGCGACCTTCGCCGGGAACGCTACGTCCTGCGTGCACAACTGGATCTCGACGGTGTTCGCATCTACCGCCTTGATGTAGTTGATGTTGCTGGTATTCGCCGGATCGTCACATTCCGCTTCGACCATCAGGCCGGCGAACTCGGCGCCTGCTGCGGTGGTCGTGGTTGCCTCGGTTCCTCCGCCACCTGCTGCGGTGGTCGTGGTTGCCTCGGTTCCTCCGGCGGCGGTGGTTGTCGTCTCCTCAGAGCTCGACCCGCACGCCGCCGCGATGAGTGCCATCACGAAGACGAGGACAAGTAGTTTGCTGATTCGTTTCAAGGGTGTGCCTCCTTCCCCTGTTTGGGGCCGATCCGATAGATCGGTCGACACAACGCTAGTCGCTCGCGTCGGGCCGGTGTTCTATCAATCGCGGGTCGCCCGTTCCGCGGGCTGGAGACGGCACATGGGGCGCAGAGAACCCTGGGTTCGTGACGGGTGGTGGCGGCGTGGGGGTAGGGTTTGCGGGCTACGCGAGGGGGTGCCCATCCGTTCGGCCGTTGTCATGATCACGATCTCGGTGCTGATCTCGGTCCTGGCGTTCATCGCGACGGTGGCTCTCTGGATCGAGCGCTCCGCAGGCAGCGAGGCGGCGTTCAGTGCCAATGCCGCTGAGGTCCTCACCATGGACTCCTCGCAGCAGGCGCTTGCAGAACGGTTGATGGATGAAGCGATCGACGCCGTCCCGCTGCTGGCGCTCGTCCGCGGCGCCGGGGAACAGGCGACCGTCGCGTTGCTCGACTCGGGAGCGTTCGACGAGGCGATGAACCGTGTCATCGTCGAAGCCCACCGGCACGTCGTGTCCGGTGCGGACGGTCCGTTCACCGCCGATCTGACCGATGTACGCGACGTTCTCGTCGCACCGATCGCCCGCATCTCACCCGACCTCGCAGACCGGATACCGGTCGAAGTGTTCGAGAACGTCGTGATCCTCGACTCGGGGGCCCTTCCGATCCTCGGGACGCTCGCCCGCGGGCTCCCGGCGATCGCGATCTTCTCCGCCGCAGGCGCCGTCTTCCTGGCGGTGGCTCTGGTGATGCTGGCGGACCGGCGTTCGGTCGCGATGATCGCGGTCGGTCTCGCGGTAGCCTTCGCGGGGCTCGGCGTGACGATCTGGGGGTCGGTCGGGGGCTCGGTGGCCGCCGAGCGCATCGACGACGACTTGACGCGCACGCTCGTCGTCAACGGCTATGCCGTGATCAACCCGTGGCTCCGGTCGGCGGGTCTCGTCCTTGCGATCGGGGGAATCGTCTTCGCCGCGGGCGGCGCGATCGCCGCGGCCGCGCGTCGGGGGACCGTCCGAGCTTCGTGACGCACACGCGAGAGGACGGACCCGTGAGCCGTGCCGCGGATCCGCCCTCTGCGTTGTGTCTGCCGTTGGTACTAGCTGGTGACGCCGATGGCTTTCAGCCACTCGGCCGCGACCGTTTCCGGGTCTTCGCCGTCGATTCCGACGAACTTGTTGAGGGAGACGAGCTCGACGGTCGTCAGCCTCGACGACACCTTGTTGAGGGTCTCGCCCAGCCCGTCGCCGTAGGCGTCGACGATCTCGGCGCGTACGACCGGGGCCAGGTTCTCGGCCGGCTGCAGCCCCTTGTCGTCCTCGAGCAGGACGAAGTCCTTGGCGAGGATCGTTCCGTCACTCGTGAACATGAGTCCGACCTGGATCTCGTCGCCTTCGAGCGCTGCGACGGTGATCGGGCCTCCGGCGTCCAACGGGCGGAACTCCTGGAAGCTCAGCCCGTAGACGTCTTCGAGGCCCTTCAGGCAGAACGCCCGCTCCGGACACTCCGGGGGTCCGCCGAGCACGAGCGTGCCGTTGAACGCTGCGAGGTCCGAGACCTTCGCAACGCCCAACTCGTCGGCCGTTGCTCTCGTGACGACGAACCCGTTCTTGTCCTGAGCGGCCGCATAGTCGAGCACGGTGAGCCCCTTGGGCTCCAGTGCCACGCGGAGCGCCGCATGCGTCTCGTCCGAATCCGACGAGGCGGCGCCGCCGAGGAACGTCAGCATCGTCCCGATGTACTCGGGCACGAGGTCGAGCTCTCCCGATTCGAGCGCCGGTTCGTAGATCTCCCGGTTCCCGACGTTCAGTTTCCGCTCGACCTGGTAGCCGTCGGCCTCGAGCGCCTGTGCGTAGATCTCGGCGACCAGCGCGTTCTCGCTGAAGTTCGCCGATCCGATCGTGATCGTCGGTCCTTCGATGGTTCCACCATCGCCACCCGACCCGCACGCGGCCGCGATGAGCGCGAACGCAGCGATGGCCGCCCCGGCGATGGTTCTGCGGCGTATGTTCCGCATGGGTCTCCTCCCATTTCGTCGTATGTCGATCAACCTAGCGAGGGGAACCCCCCAACTGCCGAAGTTCTTCCCGGCCTATGCGGCGACCGTTTCGACCTCGGCCGCACGGGACCGGAGCGTCGTCGGCACGATCCATCGTTCGACGGCGGCGAGGATGACTTCGGTGACGATCGCGAGCCCGGCCACGAGCACAGCGCCGGCGAACACCGTCACGTTGTCCTGAACTGCGAAGCCGTCGACGATGAACCGTCCGAGGCCTCCCCAGCCGACGAGTGCGCCGAGCGTGGCTGTTGCGGCGACCTGGACCGCAGCGACGCGCACGGCGGCGAGGATGACCGGTGAGGCCATCGGGATCTCGACCTTCGTCAGCACCTCCCGGTCCGTCATGCCCATGCCGCGAGATGCCTCCACGAGGTCGGCTTCGACCTCGGCGACACCCGTATACGCGTTGGTGAACATCGGCGGGACGGCGAGGAACAGCAGCGCGAGGAAGGTGGGCCAGAAGCCGATGCCGAGGCCGAGGCGGATGCTGATCGGGAGGAACAGCACGACGATCGCGAACGACGGGATCGCCCGCCCGATGTTCACGACGGCGACGACGAACGTCCCACCGATGCGGCGGTGCGCGAGCCAGACGGCCGGAGCGATCGCCAGGGCGGCCGAGACCGCGGTAGCCGCCACCGTGATCTGGACGTGCTCCCGCAACCGGTTGAGGATCCCGGCGGGGCCGATCCAGTTGGAAGGGTCCCCGAACCAGGAGAGGACGTCGCCGAGGAAGCCGATCATGCCACAGCCCTCCGTCGCGACCACGGTGTAGCGATGCGCTGGGCGCCGACGAGCATCAGATCGACGGCGACCGCGAGTGCAACCGAGACGACCGTCCCCACGACGATCTGGGTTGTGCCGATCGGGGAGTAGAACAAGCTCAGCCCGCGCAGGATGAAGAACCCGAGCCCGCCCTGGCCGATGAGGGCGGTGACGGTCACGAGCCCGATCGTGGTGACCGCCGCGATCCTGATCCCGGCGATGATCACCGGCAGCGCGAGCGGGAGTTCGACGGCGAAGAACAGCCCACGATCCGTGTAACCCATGCCCCGGGCGGACTCCACCGTGGCGGCGGGAACGGCGTCGACGCCGGCAACCGTGTTGCGGATGAGGATCAGCAGCGTGTAGGAGACGAGTCCGATCTCGGCCGTGAGGATCGACAGGCCGGTGATCGGGACGAGGAACGCGAAGAGCGCGAGGCTCGGGATCGTGTAGAGGACACCGGTGAACCAGGTGATCGGCGGGTACGTCCACCGATAGCGGAGCGCAACGACGGAGAGGACGAGGCTGATCGCCATACCGACCGCCACGGCGATGCCGGTGAGGATGAGATGCTCGACGGTCCGGGCCCAGATGTCGTCGAGGTGCCCCGCGACCCACGACCACGAGAAGAAGCCGCCGGAGGCCTGGAGGAGGATCACCGGAGGATCTCGTGGCTGACGGCATCCGCCGTGACGACGCCGAGCATCACCGGGCCGTCGAAGACGCCGGCGACCGATGTATGCGACGACACGATCGCGTCGAGCGCCTCCTTGAGCGACGACTCCGGCGTGAGGCGTGTCAGGAAGGCTTCGGTCTGGGCGCTTGCGACGCCGTCTGGCGGAACGTCGTCGACGCGGACCCATCCATCGACGGCCGATCCGTCGCGTACGGCCACCCAGTCGGTGTCGTACTCACGGGCTGTGGCGACGGCTTGGGCACGGGAAGCCGAACGCTCCACGACGGGTCCGGTCTCGAGTTCGAGATCGGAGATCGGGATGAGGGAGAGCCGTTTGATGCCGCGATCCGTTCCGAGGAAGTCGGCGACGAACGCGTTGGCCGGGTCGCGCAGGATCTCGCCGGGGGGACCGTACTGTTCGAGGTGGCCGCCATCGCTGAGGATCGCGACGCGGTCTCCGAGCTTGATGGCTTCGTCGATATCGTGTGTGACGAGGGCGATGGTCTTCTGCAATCGCTGTTGGAGGGCGAGGAGCTCATCCTGGAGATGGGCCCGTACGATCGGGTCGACGGCGCCGAACGGTTCGTCCATCAGGAGCACCGGGGGATCCGCCGCCAACGCTCGCGCCACGCCGACACGTTGACGCTGACCCCCGGAGAGTTCCGCCGGATAGCGATCGAGCATGTCGGGGTCGAGGGCGACGAGTTCGGTGAGCTCGTCCACGCGGTCGGAGATCCTCGCCTTGTCCCAGCCGAGGAGCCCGGGAACGGTGCCGATGTTCTGGCGGATCGTGCGGTGGGGGAAGAGCCCGATCTGTTGGATGACGTAGCCGATGCTGCGCCGCAGTTCGTGAACGGGGGTCGCTTCCACCGAGACGCCGTCGATCTCGATCGTCCCCGACGTCGGTTCGATCAGGCGGTTGATCATCTTGAGCGTCGTCGTCTTCCCGCACCCCGACGGGCCGACGAACACCGCGACCTCTCCGCGTTCGATGTGGAGATTGAGCCGGTCGACGGCCGGGTCGGTGTTGCCGGGGAAGGTCTTCGTCAGGTCTCTGAGATCGATCATGGACCGTGAACGGCGGCGATGACCGCCTGCACGGCATCGTCGACGGTGTCGGCCAGGATCACGAGCGACCCGTCGGTGCGGAGCTCGTCGGTGAGGAGCGGAACGAGACGGCGCCACTGCTCGCCGACGGCGACGACCGGTTTCGGCCTCGCCCCGGTGAACCGGGCCACGTAGGCGAGGTTCCAGGCGACGAGGAGCTCGGTTGCCGTGCCGAGCGATCCGGGGAGGGCGATCGACGCCACGGAGAGGTCGACCATCTCGTGGATCCGCTCGAGCAACGATGCGGTCCTCGTCTCTTCGGTGAGGTGGGCGTTCCCCCCCGGTCGGTCGGGGAACACGTCCGGCACGGTCACCCCGATCACCCGGCCGCCCGCTTCGCGGGCCCCGAGGGATACGGCTTCCATGAGTCCCGCATACCCGCCGGTCGCGACCGCGTACCCGGCCTCGGCGAGCAGCCGCCCGCAACGAACCCCTTCTTCGTAGACGGGCTCGCCGGGGAGCGGCGCGGAGGCTCCGAAGACGGCAACGACTTCCATACGGGCCGAGGCTAGCGCAGCCCAACCCGATCCGTCCCGCAGCGAACCCAGGGTTCTCTGCGCCCTATTTGCCGTCCCGGGCCCGCGGAATGGAGAGCCCCTGTGAACCGCGGGCCGGAGACGGCAT
>JAOZRW010000182.1 GCA_029939995.1 Acidimicrobiia bacterium
CCCTGGGAATAGTGGAGACTCTCGATCTTGGAAACGAGGATGGGAGTTATGTCACGAGAAACAACACCGGGGAAGCCGACGACGCGTCGGTATAGCCCTGAGGAGAAGGCCCAGGCGGTGCGGTTGGTGTTTCAGCTCCGTAAGGAGTTGGGGACGTCGCAGGGCACGGTGAAGCGGGTTGCTGAGCAGCTCGGATACGGGGTCGAGTCTGTGCGTACCTGGGTGCGCCAGGCTGAGATCGACGCCGGGGACGCTGCGGGCGTGTCGACGGCTGATCGGGCCAGGATGAAGCGGCTCGAGCAGGAGAACCGTGAGCTGCGTCGAGCCAACGAGATTTTGAAGAAGGCTTCGGCTTTCTTCGCGGCGGAGCTCGACCGCCCACAGAAGTGATGGTGAAGTTCATCGACGAGCACCGGGACGAGTACGGAGTCGAGCCGATCTGCGCGCAGCTGCCGATCGCTCCGTCGACCTACTACGCCAGCAAGACCCGTCCCCTGTCGGCGAGGGCGATTCGCGATGCGATGTTGATGCCGATCCTGTTGGCGCTGTTCCAAGCCAACTACTCGGTGTATGGGGTCCGCAAACTCTGGAAAGCCGCCCGGCGTGCCGGCTATGACATCGGGAGGGATCAGACGGCCCGCCTGATGAAGACCCTTGGCATCCAAGGGGTACGGCGAGGCAGGCGGGTACGTACGACCCGGCCCAACCCACAGGCTACGCGGCCGGCTGATCTGGTGGAGCGGGACTTCACTGCGGATCGTCCGAACCTGCTGTGGGTGATGGATCTGACCTATGTGCCGACCTGGTCCGGTATCGCCTACGTGTGCTTCATCGTCGATGCGTTCTCGCGTCGCATCGTGGGTTGGCGGGTCGCATCCAACATGCGCACCGCCATGGTCCTCGACGCACTCGAGATGGCCCGCTGGCAACGCGGCACCCGCCTCGACGGCCTCGTCGCGCATTCCGACGCCGGGGCTCAGTTCACCTCCGTGCGTTACGGGGAACGGCTTGCCGAGATCGGCGCCGTCCCGTCGATCGGGACGGTCGGGGATTCGTTCGATAACGCGCTGGCTGAGACGGTCAACGGCCTCTACAAGACCGAGCTGATCTACGGACCGGATCAAGGGCCGTGGAGGACGATCGAAGACGTCGAGTTGGCGACACTGTCATGGGTGCACTGGTACAACACGCAGCGCCTCCACGGATACCTCAACGACGTTCCCCCAGCCGAATACGAAGCCGTCTACGATCCCGAAAGGAGC
>JAOZRW010000183.1 GCA_029939995.1 Acidimicrobiia bacterium
AAGTCAAGAACCTGACCGTCAACTTCCGGATCGGATCGGCGATGGCAGCCCGCCTGCGGGGTCAGACCCCGCCCGACCTGAAGGCGGTCGACAACGTCTCATTCGAGGTCGAACGATCAGAATCCGTGGGGATCGTCGGCGAGTCTGGATGTGGCAAATCGACCATCGCCAAGGCGATCGTCGGCCTCGTTCCGATCTCCGCGGGTTCGGTCGAACTCGACGGACAGCCACTCACCGAGAAACGGGACAGGGCAACGACACGGCGTATCCAGATGGTCTTCCAGGATCCTGGTTCCTCTCTCAATCCCTCGCTCACCGTCGAGCGCACTCTCTCCGAGCTGCTCACCGTCCACAAGATCGTCCCCAAGAACGAGGTCCCCGAGCGCTGCGGCGAACTGATGGACCTCGTCGAGCTTCCCCGCTCCCTACTTCCTGCGTATCCCAAGAGGATGTCGGGTGGTCAACGCCAGAGGGTCGGTATCGCTCGAGCGCTCGCCCTCGATCCGGAGATCCTGATCGCCGACGAATCCGTCGCTGCTCTCGACGTCTCCGTCCAGGCACCCATCCTGAACCTGTTCAACGCCCTTCGCAGCAAATTGGGGCTCACGCTGTTGTTCATCTCGCATGATCTCGCTGTCGTGCGACACGTCAGTGATCGGGTGGTCGTGGTGTATCTGGGCACGGTCGTGGAAGATGGACCGACCGAGCAGGTATTCAGCGATCCGCGGCACCCGTATACGAGAGCGCTCATGGCCGCCGCCCCGAAGTTCGGACTCAAGAAGGAGCCAGGCAAGTCCGCACTGATCGGCGAGCCACCAAGCGCTCTCGATCTCCCGTCCGGCTGCCGGTTTCGAACTCGCTGTCCCTTGGCACAGGACATCTGCGCCGCGTCAGAGCCCGAACTCGTGGAGTCCCCAACCGACGCCGAACATCTCGTCGCCTGCCACTTCGGCTGGACCGATCCGCCAACGTGATCTTGTGGATCAAGTGACCATCCTGTTGTAAGTCGCGGCCCCGATAGTCATCGAAAGGACGTGACCCACTCTCGATCGGTACACACATCTCTTCGAAGATGACCTCGACAGCCTCGCAGAATCGGTGGATGCTCGTTACGCTGCGGCCCAGGTCCGGCCCAAGCGCACTTCGGAGGGTGTTGTAGGCTTCTCCGAGAAGGCCAGAAAGATAGACGTACCAAGGGTTTCGTGACAATTTGCCCTCGTAGCTCAGGGGATAGAGCACCGGTTTCCTAAACCGGGTGTCG
>JAOZRW010000085.1 GCA_029939995.1 Acidimicrobiia bacterium
GACATGTGAAGAGACGCCGATCGCTCCAGACTCCAGAGTCCGTGGATTGAGGCTGAGGGGGAGGAAGAGGACAAGGACTGATGGAGACGGGCGGGGTGGCCTATGGTTGAACTGTGCTCAGGTTCTCTCTGTTCGGCGTTCCCGTCTCCATCCACTTCTCCTTCCTCCTGGTGGCCGCGTTCGGTCTCCCGGTCTACCGGGGATGGGGGATCGCCGCGTGGACGGTGGCGGTGTTCGTGGCCGTTCTCCTGCACGAGTCCGGCCATGCGTTCACCGCGAGAGCGTTCGGGGCGTCACCCGTGTCGATCACGCTGTTCGCCTTCGGCGGATTCACGTCGTGGTCGAACTCGCGGGACCTCGGGCCCGGCCGACGATTCGTCATCTCCGCCGCCGGCTCGGCGGTCGGCATCGCAGCCGGACTCGCCGTCATCGGGATCGGGCGCATGGGACTGCTGGCGGATCTGCCCGACCTCGCTCTCGTCTTCCTCCAGAGTTTCGTCTGGGCCGGTCTCGTCTGGGGCATCCTCAACTGGATCCCGATCCTCCCTCTCGACGGCGGGCACATGCTCCAGCACGCCCTCGAAGCGATCGTCCCGAAGCGGGCCCCGTCGATCGCCAGAGTCGTGTCGGTGATCGCCGGTGTCGTCGTCGTCGCCGTGGCATGGCGATACGAGCAGCGGTTCCTGGCCATCTTCGTCGCCATGATCACGTTCATGGGACTGCGGGAAGGACGGAGCGAACGCCCTCCCGCGCATCCTCCGCAGGAGCGAACCGGCGGCGAGTCGCCGGATCAGGAGCCCCCCGCGTTCCCGATCTGAACTTTCCCGTCCCCCCGACGGGACGGCGGGGGGACGCGGAGGAGCGCAGCGACGAAGCAGGGGGGAATCGCGATTGCGCACTATGCACAAGCCCCGATATACTGACGCATCCGGTTTCCCACCGGAGTCCGCGCTTACCCTGAGGCGCTCGCAAGAGCGCTGTTGTGAGCGGAGTGACTCACAGAAGGGATCGGCGATGTCACTACGCGTGACGGCGCCGATTTTTCGTTCGTCAGAGCCCCGACACCGAGCACATCGGGTTGGGGTGCGCCGAGAAGAGAGAGACGGTACCCACGTGCCGACCGTACAGCAGCTGGTCCGACAAGGCCGGACGCCGAAGCCGAAGAAGTCCAAGACCGTTGGTCTTGCAGGATCGCCGCAGCGTCGCGGCGTCTGCACACGCGTCTACACCGTGACGCCGAAGAAGCCGAACTCCGCACTGCGCAAGGTCGCCCGTGTGCGACTGACGTCCGGTGCCGAGATCACGGCCTACATCCCGGGCGAAGGCCACAACCTCCAGGAGCACTCGATCGTGCTCGTACGCGGTGGTCGTGTGAAGGACCTTCCCGGTGTTCGATACAAGGTCATCCGTGGCGCCCTCGATGCGGCGGGAGTCGACGACCGCAAACAGGCGCGGTCGCGCTACGGCACGAAGAAGGAGTCCTAAGCATGCGTCGTGCACCAGCCGAGGTTCGCAAGATCGAGCCGGACGCGGTCTACCGGTCCGTTCTCGTCTCGCAGGTCATCAACAAGGTGCTCTGGCGCGGCAAGAAGGGCGCCGCTCGCCGCATCGTGTACGGGGCCATGGACATCGTCGAGCAGCGCACCGGTTCCGATCCGCTCCCCGTTCTCAAGCGGGCCATCGAGAACATCCGGCCGTCGGTCGAGGTGCGGTCCCGGCGCGTCGGCGGTTCCTCCTATCAGGTTCCCGTCGAGGTTCGTCCCCGTCGCTCCCAGACGCTCGCCGTGCGCTGGCTCGTCGAGTTCGCCCGCAAGCGCAAGGACCCGACGATGGCGATGCGCCTCGCGAACGAGATCCTCGACGCATCCAACCGCACCGGTGCTGCTGTGAAGCGCCGGGAAGACGTTCACAAGATGGCGGAATCCAACAAGGCTTTCGCCCACTACCGCTGGTAGTAGCAGGAGCACGAAGACCTCATGGCACGCAGTATCGCCCTCGAGAAGATCCGCAACATCGGGATCATGGCCCACATCGACGCGGGCAAGACCACGACGACGGAGCGGATTCTCTACTACACGGGCCGCACCTACAAGATCGGTGAGGTCCATGAAGGCGCGGCCGTCATGGATTGGATGGAGCAGGAGCAGGAACGCGGCATCACGATCACGTCCGCCGCAACCACCTGCGCCTGGAACGACCACGTCATCAACATCATCGACACCCCGGGGCACGTCGATTTCACCGTTGAAGTCGAACGGTCGCTTCGCGTCCTCGACGGAGCCGTGGCCGTGTTCGATGCCGTGTCCGGCGTCGAACCGCAGTCGGAGACGGTCTGGCGTCAGGCCGACAAGTACGGCGTCCCGCGGATCTGCTTCATCAACAAGATGGACCGGATCGGAGCCGACTTCTACGCCGCCACCGAGTCGATCATCGAGCGCCTCGGAGGCAACCCGGTCGCCATCCAGATCCCGATGGGTGCCGAATCCGAGTTCCACGGCGTCATCGATCTCGTCGAGATGCGAGCGATCGTGTGGCACGACGAAGAAGGCAAAGAGCGCGAGGTCATCGACATCCCGGACGAGTACGCCGACGTCGCCAACGAGTGGCACCACAAGATGCTCGACGTCGTCGCCGCCGAAGACGAGGACCTGCTCGAGAAGTACTTCTCGGACAACGACCTCGTCCCTGCCGAGATCCGCAAGGTCATCCGCAAGGGGACCATCGAGCGGGACTTCGTCCCCGTGCTGCTGGGCTCGGCGTTCAAGAACAAGGGCGTCCAACCGCTGCTCGACGCCGTCGTCGACTACCTCCCGTCGCCGGCCGACCTCCCCCCCGTCGAGGGTTTCAAACCGGGCAAGGAGGACGAGATCCTGAGGCGTGAGCCGAGGGACGACGAGCCCTTCTCCGCGCTCGCCTTCAAGATCATGACCGACCCATACGTCGGCAAACTCACCTACTTCCGGGTCTACTCCGGAACGGCCGGCAAGGGCGACTCGATCCTCAACACGACGGATCGCAAGAAAGAGCGCTTCGGCCGTTTGCTCCGCATGCACGCCTCGAAGCAGGAAGACATCGATGAGATCCACACCGGGGACATCGTCGCCGCCGTCGGACTCAAGCACACCAAGACCGGCGACTCGCTCGCGGCGATCAACGCCCCGATCCAGCTGGAGTCGATGACGTTCCCCGAGCCGGTCATCTCCGTGGCCATCGAGCCGAAGACCAAGGCCGACCAGGACAAGCTCGGCGAGGCGCTCGCGAAGCTGGCCGAGGAGGATCCGACGTTCGTGGTCAGCACGGACGAGGAAACCGGGCAGACGATCATCGAGGGGATGGGCGAACTCCACCTCGAGATCATCGTCGATCGCCTCCTGCGCGAGTTCAAGGTCGACGCCAACGTTGGTCGCCCTCAGGTCGCGTATCGCGAGACGATCAAGAAGCCGGTGAAGAAGGTCGACGCGAAGTTCAAGCGCCAGACCGGCGGATCCGGCATGTACGGGCACGTCGTCATCGACCTCGAGCCGCTCCCCCCGGGCAGCGGATTCGAGTTCGTCGACAAGGTCAAGGGCGGCAACGTCCCGCGCGAGTACATCCCGGCCGTCGAGAAAGGGATGCGTCAGGCCCTCGACTCCGGCATCCTCGCCGGCTACCCGCTCGTGGACCTGCGAGCCACCCTCATCGACGGTTCGAGCCACGCCGTCGACTCGAACGAGATGGCGTTCCGGATCGCCGGATCGATGGCTCTCAAAGACGCCGCCAAGGCGGCAGGAATCAAGCTTCTCGAGCCCATCATGGAACTCGAGATCGTCACCCCGGAAAACTACATGGGTGACGTCATCGGCGATATCTCGTCCCGAAGGGGCAAGGTCGAGTCGATGGAGCAACGGGGACAGGGCCGGGTCGTGAAGGCCCTCGTACCCCTCGCGGAGATGTTCGGGTACGCCACGGACCTGCGGTCACGCACCCAGGGCCGGGCGAACTACTCGATGCAGTTCCACTCGTACCAGGAAGTTCCGACCTCTGCCGCGCAGGAAATCGTGGCCAAGGTCAGAGGCGAATAGAAGGAGAGCGCTGATGGCGAAGGCGAAGTTTGAGCGGTCGAAGCCGCATGTGAATGTTGGGACGATGGGTCATATTGATCATGGGAAGACGACGTTGACGGCTGCGATTACGAAGGTGTTGGCGGAGTCGGGTGAGGGTGCGACTGAGTTCACGGCGTTTGATGAGATTGATAAGGCTCCTGAGGAGCGTGAGCGTGGGATCACGATTGCGATTGCTCATGTGGAGTATGAGACGCCGAATCGTCATTACGCGCATGTTGATATGCCGGGGCATGCGGATTATGTGAAGAACATGATTACGGGTGCTGCGCAGATTGATGGTGCGATTCTTGTTGTGTCTGCTGCGGATGGTCCGATGCCGC
>JAOZRW010000184.1 GCA_029939995.1 Acidimicrobiia bacterium
ATGTATTCGACGAACGCCTGCTGCATGTCGTAGTAGGAGTTCCACCGGTTGGTGCCGTCGGCGAACGTCGTCCATCCGTCCTGCCCGCCGGCGAGGAAGTCGTTCGTGACGACCCGGTAGGTGGTGTTGTCGTCGAGAGTGACTCCGCCGACCATGACGTTCTGTGCACCGAAGGCGGTAGCCGTCTCATCGCCGGTGTTGTTGTACCACTCGTACGATGCACCGGACGTTTGCAGGATGCCCTTGTACAGGGACGCCGACTGGTCCAGGAGCTCCTGGATCTGGGCGCCGGTCAGGTCCATGTAGAAGAGCAGGTTCCCGAAGGGCAGCACCTCGAACGTCTCGCCCCACGTGATCTCGTGCGGCGTCGTTCCCAACGTCAGGATGTCGGCTCGCAGCCCGCCCGGGTTCGTGAACGCGATGTCGACCGAGCCGTTCACGACCCCGTCGTCGTACTCGTCCGCCTTCCACAGCATCGAGTCGGTGACGATGTCGCCCATGTTCGACTCGTTGTTGTAGTCGCGAACGAGATCGATGTTCGTGAAACCGACCGGCTGGTCGACGATCGGTGCGACGATGTCGGACCAGTAGGCGACGCGTTGAGCGATGGCCGGATCGGCCGGGTGCGCGATGAAGCTGTCGAGGTCGGCGAGCAGCTCTTGAGCGGCGTCGGCGTCGATCTTCTTGCCCGCCTGCGCGGCGACCTTGTTGCGAAGTGCCTTCATCTTTCCGGCGAGCGCCTTGGCGTTCTGGGCGTCGTACGCCGCTTGGGCCCCTGCGATCTTCGCGACGAGGCTGCGGTACGTCCCGGCACCGACGATTTCCCCGTTCTCATACATCTCGTCGATCGTGGCGCCGATTTCTTCGATCGTCGGCGCGCCGGTGACGGTGATCAACTCGTACTGGTCGATCGCGATCCGCTTGGCCGTCTTGTCGACCGTGAGGTCGAGGCGGCCGAGCCAACGTCCGTACTTGCCGGCCTCGACGATCGCCGTGTCGCCGACCATGACGGGATCGAACAACGGTTCATGCTGATGCCCGCCGATCATGATGTCGACCGGTTTGCCGGCATCGATCAGCTTCTGCGCTACCGTCTCGAGGCCGTCGAACACGCCGCTGTCTTGCGTGCCCATATGGGCGACGACGATCAACGCGTCGGCCTGATCGAGGATCTCGTCGCGGTAGTGAAGGACCGTCTCTGTCAGGTCCTTGAAGACGAGGCCGTCGGTGCTTCCCTTGATC
>JAOZRW010000185.1 GCA_029939995.1 Acidimicrobiia bacterium
ATAACGATCTCCTTGTTTTTGCTTGACGAAAGACAGAAATCCCCCGTCACCTCCAGCAGGTCCCAAGCAGAAGGCCGGGACCCACCATCAAATGCTACCCCCGAAGCAGAATAGTGCGAGTGCATTGTGGATCAGTCAGAGATGCCAGCCACCAGACGCCGAAGGCTTGTGAGCCGACTCAACCGGTTCGGTGAACCGGTCCGGGTTCATCGGAGACTGTTTGGCTTGAGTCCAGCGTCTCGGGCTGGGCTTGTTTGACGGTAGTAGTTGGCTTCGTATTCGGCTGGTGGGATGTCTCCGATCGGTTCGAGGATCCGGTGGTGGTTGAACCAGTCGACCCATTCGAGGGTGGCGTATTCGACGTCGTCGAGTCCTCTCCATGGTCCGCGCCGCCAGATGAGTTCGGTCTTGTAGAGGCCGTTGATCGTCTCAGCCATCGCGTTGTCATAGGAATCACCGACCGAACCGACTGACGGTTCGATGCCGGCATCGGCGAGCCGTTCGGTGTAACGGATACTGAGGTATTGCGACCCCCGGTCGGAGTGATGGATCAAACCGTCGGGGTTCCCGTCGAGCCGGTCCCAGATCGCTTGTTCGAGTGCGTCGAGGGCGAGGCCGGTCTCCAGCGAGCGAGAGGCCCGCCACCCGACGATGCGGCGGGAGAACACGTCGGTGACGAACGCGACGTAGACGAACCCGACCCGAGTCGGCACATAGGTGATATCGGCCAACCAGAGACGATTCGGCGCCGAAGCGGTGAAGTCCCGATCCACCAGATCCGCAGGGCGGGCCAACAGCTCGTCGGGGATCGTCGTAACGGTGAACGCCTTGCCCCGGGTCGCACCGTGGAGTCCCATCTGGCGCATCAGACGCCGAACGGTGCATTTCGCCACCACAAAGCCTTCACGTTTGAGTTGTTTCCAGACCTTCCGGACTCCATACACCTTGTAGTTGTCGTCGAAGACCCGACGGATCTCCGGCATCAACGCTTCGTCACGTTTCACCCTCACCGAACGCCGATCGGGCTCCCTCTCCTGGCGTTTGCGTTCGTAGTAGGTGGATGGGGCGATCTCGATGACATCGCAGATCGGCTCGACCCCATACTCCACCTTGTTGTCGTCGACGAACGCAATCATCGTCTCGGTCGGCGGTCGAGCTCCGCCTGGGCGAAATACGCGGACGCCTTGCGCAGGATCTCGTTCGCCCGCCGCAGCTCTTTGACCTCACGACGCA